>JBJMOZ010000240.1:0-5583 GCA_045803465.1 Gemmatimonadales bacterium
GGCGCTCAACCAGTTCGACGCCGCCGAGGCCGCCGGAATCTCCATCGACGTGCCCGCGCTCATCGCCGCGCTCGGCATCGCCGTGATACCGACGGTGGCGACGCGGGGCGACGGGCTGGACGCGCTGCGCCGGGCCATCGAGCAGGCCCGCGGATTCCCGTCGGCCGACCTTCGCCTCCCGCTGGGCGAGCCGATCGAGGCCGCTCTTGCACCGCTCGTCGCCAGGCTCGAGGCCTCGGGGCTCGATGTGCCGGCGGCGCAGATGCAGGCGCTCCGGCTCCTCGCCGTGCCGAGCCCGGAGCCGCACCTGCGCGTGGTGCCGGGCGTTCCGGAGGCGGTGGAGGCGACACGCGCAGCGGTTGCGGCGGCCGGACGCGATCCGTACCGGCTCGAGGCCGAGACGCGCTATGCGTGGATCGACGAGGTCGTGCGCGGCGCCGTGGCCCGCCAGCGTCCGGCGGGCCGCACGGCGAGCGACCGGGTCGACGCCGTGCTGTTGCACCGCGTCTGGGGGCCGCTCCTCTTCCTGGTGCTGCTCGGGCTCGTCTTCCAGGCCGTGTTCACCTGGGCCACGCCGCTCATGGACGGGATCGAGGCCCTCGTCACGGCGGTGGGCACCTGGGTCGGCAGCGCGATGCCCGCGGGACTGCTGCGCGGGCTCGTGGTCGAGGGCATCATCGGCGGCGCGGCGAGCGTGCTGGTGTTCCTGCCCCAGATCGCGATCCTGTTCCTGCTGCTGGGCATCCTAGAGGACACGGGCTACATGGCGCGCGCGGCGCTGCTGATGGACCGGTTGATGCGCGCGGTGGGCCTGCCCGGTCGCAGCGTGATCCCGCTCATCTCGGGCTACGCGTGCGCGGTGCCCGGCATCATGTCGACGCGTACCATCGCCGATCCGCACGACCGGCTCGCCACCATCATGGTGCTGCCTCTCACCAGCTGCTCGGCGCGCCTGCCCGTGTACACGCTGCTCATCGGCGCCTTCGTGCCGGCGACGCTCGTGGGCGGCGTGCTGGACCTGCGCGGCGTGACGCTCTTCAGCATGTACGCCCTGGGCACCGTCATGGCGCTCGTCATGGCGTGGGTCTTCCGCCGCACACTGCTCAAGGGAGCAGTGCGCCCGCTCATCCTCGAGCTGCCGCCGTACCGCCTGCCCCAACTCAAGGGCCTGCTGCTGTCGGCGTGGCACCGGGTGCGGCTCTTCCTGCGGCGCGCGGGCACGGTGATCCTCGCCCTCTCGGTGGTGCTGTGGGCGCTCGCGACGTGGCCGCGCACGGCGGTGCCGCCCGAGCTCGGGCCGGCGGCGGCGGCCGAGGCCCAGCTCGAGGGGAGCGCGCTCGGGCACATCGGGAAGGCCATCGAGCCGATGGTGCGCCCACTCGGGTTCGACTGGAAGATCGGCGTGTCGATCGCGGCGTCGTTCGCGGCGCGCGAGGTGTTCGTGACCACGATGGGCACCATCTACGGCGTGGCCGCTTCCGACGCCGAGAGCGTCTCGCTGCGCGACGCACTGCGCGCGGCGAGGCACCCGACGACGGGCGGCCCGGCCTACACGACGCTCACGGCCGTGGGGCTCATGGTGTTCTACGTCTTCGCGCTCATGTGCATGAGCACGCTCGCCATCACCATGCGCGAGACGGGAGGCGGAGCCGTGGGTGCCAAGTGGGCGGCCATCCAGTTCAGTTACATGCTGGTGCTGGCGTGGGTTGCGGCCTACGTGGTACGGCAGGCGGGGCTGGCGAACGGATGGGGACTCTAGGATGAGCGCGATGCTGCAGCAGCTCGTGGTGCTCCTGATCGTGGCGGCTGCGGTGGCCTACACGGGCCGGCGGGTGTGGCGGTCGATGGCCGCAGCGCGGCGGAGAAAGACCGCCGCTGGCTGCGGGCCCGACTGCGGCTGCGGAGAGTAGAGCGCTACTTCAGATCCGCCGTCGGCCCATAGATCGACGGAAGCGGCACGTCGAGCAGCCGCAGGTAGACCGTCAGCTGGCCCCGGTGGTGGATGATATGGTTCAGCACGAAGCTCCGCACCACCGCGGCGCGCGGCATGCTCATGAGCACCTCCCCGCCGTTCTTGAGCGCCCACTTCTGCATGAACTGCTCGTCCGTGGCGCGAGCCAGGGCCGCGCGGGACGTCTTCACGTTGGCGTCGAAGGTGGCGATGAGGCCCGCGGCGGACTCGAATCCGGGCGTCTGGTAGCGCGTGCCGCCCGGCGGGTTGAAATCCAGCTCATCCTGCTCGAGCGTCATCGCCAGCCACGCCGACATTTCCGCGACGTGCATCGCCAGCTCGCCCAGCGACATCGATTTGGCGTGCGGCTTCCAGTCCCCCCGGCCGTCGGGGACACGCTCGAGCAGGGAGCGGGTGCTCGCCATCTCGTGGTCGAATTCGGGCAGGAGGGCGTCCTTGATGGCCATCGGGACCTCGGGGTCGGGGAAGTGAGTCGTCACAGCCTGAAAAGTGCTTGTGTAGCGGCCTCGGCCACAGCACTATAGGCAGGGTGGGAAGGTCAAGGAGCCGCGTGGCACGAGAGATCCTACCAGCAGTCCAGAACGCGATTGGTGACCGATTCCGACTCGTCCGTGAGATCGGTCGTGGCGGTGGTGCACGCGTATTTCTCGCCACCACCCCCAGCGGCGATCAGGTGGCACTCAAGGTTCTGCATCCCGAACTGCTCGTGACCGTGGCCGCGGAGCGCTTCCTGCGCGAGGTGCGGCTCACCGGCCAGCTCGACCATCCCAACATCGCCCGGATCATCGAGACGGGCGAGAGTGACTGGGTGGTCTACTACACGATGCCGTACGTGGAGGGCCCGACGCTCCGGGAGGCGCTCACCCGGGTTCGCCAGCTCCCCATTGCCGACGCGATGCAGGTGGCCGGCCAGCTGCTCGACGCCCTCCAGCACGCGCACGAGCGGGGCATCCTCCACCGCGACGTGAAGCCCGAGAACATCATCATCTCCCACGGGCGCGTCATTCTGGTGGACTTCGGGATCGCCCGGGCCATCCTCGCGTCGGCGCACGAGAACCTGACGCGCTCGGGCATGGCGCTCGGGACCTGCACCTACATGAGCCCCGAGCAGATCCGGGGTGAGCGAGCGCTCGACCAGCGCACCGACATCTACTCCGTGGGCAGCCTCATCTTCGAGTGCCTGGCTGGCCGGCCGCCGTTCCAGCACAAGGCCGACACGGCGGTGCTCCAGATGGTGCTGAACGAACCCGCGCCGCCGGTGCGCGGATTCCGGCCCGATACGCCGCCGGGACTGGCGGAGGCCGTGGACCGGGCGCTGCGCAAGGAGCCGGCGGATCGCTGGCAGTCGGCGGCCGCGATGAAGGCGGCAATGACCAGTGGGGCCTTGGCGACCGCGTGACTCGACCGCGCTATACTTAAGGAATTCCCCACCCGGATCGAGACCCTGACGTGGCCGAGCAGATCGACGTCCTTCGCGAGGGACTGGCGGGTCAGTACGAAGTGGACCGCGCCATCGGACAAGGTGGCATGGCCACCGTGTACCTCGCCCGGGACATCCGCCACGACCGCAAGGTGGCGATCAAGGTCCTGAAGCCGGAACTCGCGGCGTCGATCGGACACGAGCGGTTCCTGCGCGAGATCAAGCTCGCCTCCCAGCTGCAGCACCCCAACATCCTCGGCTTCCACGAATCGGGCGAGACGAACAACCTCGTCTATTACACGATGCCGTTCGTCGAGGGCGAGTCGCTGCGCGACCGCATCGACAAGGAAAAGCAGCTGGGCGTCGAGGAGGCCGTGCGCATCGTGCGCGAGGCCGGAGAGGCACTGGGATACGCGCATTCGCACGGCATCGTCCACCGCGACATCAAGCCAGAGAACATCCTCCTCCTGAACGGCCACGCCCTGGTGGCCGACTTCGGCATCGCCAAGGCGGTCGAGGCGGCCGGTGCCGAGAAGCTCACTGAGACCGGCATGGCGGTCGGTACGCCGCACTACATGAGCCCGGAGCAGGCGCTGGGCGGTCAAATCGACGGCCGCAGCGATCAGTACAGTCTGGCGTGCGTGCTGTACGAATGCCTCATCGGCCAGACACCGTTCGACGGACCGTCGCCGATGGCCGTTCTGGCCCGCCATGCAATGGAGCAGGTCCCGAGCATGCAGGTGGTGCGGAACGCCATTCCCGATTCGGTGGAGGACATCGTCTTCCGCGCGATGGAGAAGACGCCGGCCGACCGCTACCCCACCATGAAGGAATTCACGGAGGCCCTGGAGGACGCGGAGGCCGACGTGCACGTGCAGCGGACGGCGGCTCGCCGGGCCACGGCCAGCCAGCGCGCCCCCGGCACGGCCCGCACCACGGCAGCGACGCGACGGGCGACCACGCCGATCCAGATCGAAGCGCGCGCCCCGGCAGGACGCAACAAGGCGATCGTCGGCGGGGCCGTGGCGCTGGCCGTCGTGGCGGCGGGCCTCGGGGTGTGGAAGTTCAAGGGCGGCGCGAGCGACGGAACGGCGACGGTCGCCGAGGCTGCGGACCATGGTCTCGATCCGACGCACCTCGCGGTGCTCTACTTCAAGAGCCCGCCCGGCAGCGATTCGCTCAATTATCTCTCCGAGGGTCTCACCGAAGCGCTGATCCAGGAACTGACGAAGGTCTCCGCGCTCAAGGTGACCTCGAGCGGGGGCGTGAGTCAGTTCCGCCAGGGAGAGGCGAGCCCGGACAGCATCGGTCGCACGCTCAAGGTCGGTACGCTCGTCCAGGGCCGCCTGGCGCAGTCGGGCGACAGGCTGCGCGCCACCGTCGCGCTCATCAACGCCGCCACGGGCGCCGAGATCGGCTCGACGACCATCGAGAAGCCGAAGGCAGATCTCTTCGCGCTGCAGGATGCGCTCGCGTCCGAGGTCTCACGGTTCCTGCGCGAGCGGCTGGGCCAGGAGGTCACGATCCGGCAGAGCCGCAAGGGCACCAGCAGCGTGCCCGCGTGGGAGACGGTGCAGCGTGCGCAGCAGGAGGCGAGCGGCGCCGAGGTCCTGTCGGTTCAGGGCGATTCCGTCGGCGCGGCTCGGCTGATGGATCGCGCCGACTCCCTGCTGGCGGCCGCCGAGGCGCTGGACCCGAAGTGGGGCACGCCACCGATGCGTCGCGGCTGGCTGGCCTTCCGGCGCACGCGCATGGTCGGGTCGTTCGACAAGTTCTTCTTCGACGAATGGACCAAGAAGGGGCTCGAGCACGCGCAACGCGCGATGGCGCTCGCCCCCACCGACGCCGACGCGCTCGAAGTGCGGGGGACGCTCAAGTACTGGCGCTACATCAACAACCTCGAGCCGGATCCCGCAACGGCGGCGCGGATTCGGGGCGAGGCGGAAGCCGACTTCCGGGCGTCGGTCGCCAGCAATCCCACGCAGGCTGGTGCCTGGAACTCGCTCAGCCATCTCCTGATCAACAAGTCCGAGACGGCCGAGGGGAAGCTGGCGGCCATGCGGGCCTATCAGGCCGATCCATTCCTCAAGAACGCGAACGTGACGCTGTGGCGCTTGTGGGCCACGTCGTACGACCTCGAAGATCCGGTCGAGGCAAAGCACTGGTGTGAAGAAGGTCATAACCGCTATCC
>JBJMOZ010000275.1:0-7822 GCA_045803465.1 Gemmatimonadales bacterium
TGGTGGTCTTGCCGGTGCCGTTCACGCCCATCACGAGCACGACGGTGATGCCCTCGTCGGACCGCGTGATGCTCGCCGGGTCGGTGTAGCCGCTCAGCATCTCGGCGAGGCGCGACACGAGCGCGTTCCGCAGGTCCTCGGAGGTCTTGAGCCGGCCGGCACGCACGCCCTCCTCCATGGCCTCGACGAGCTCCATGGTGGCGGGCACGCCGAAGTCCGCTTCGAGCAGGGTCCGCTCGAGTTCCTCGAGGTCGGCGGCCTTGAGGCCGCGCACGAGCGCGCCCACGTCGGTGAGCATGACGCGCTTGATGCGGCCCCACAGGCCGAGCTTCTTCTCGCCTACACGTCCGAAAGTCATCTGGGAAAGATACCCGTTCAGCGAAGTCCGAGCCGACGCCGCGTGAGCCACTCGCCGCAGAGGGCGAGCACCGCAAGGCCTAGGAGCCAGGGCCAGTCCCGCGCGGCGCGACGCTCGCGACCCATGGCCGGCACGCCGGCCTGAGCCGAGAGCGTCACCGGCCTCGACAGCCACTCGTCGGAATATGCCTCGACGGCCGCCACGCCTTCGTTGGCGCCCGCGAGACGATAGCGATAGGTGCCGGGCGGCAGCCGCAACTCGGCGCGACCCGCGCCGTCGAAGCGGAGCGAATCGTTGCCCGAGGTCGTGCCGCTCCATGACACCGGAATGGCCTCGGCCGTTCCCGCGCCGCTCCACTCGAAGACGAGCGGACGGCCCTGCTGCGCCACGGCGCGCAGCAGTCGAGCGGGCGCGGTGCTGGAATCGGCCGCACCGAGGAGCCAGCTCACGGTCGACGCCACGAGTCCGCGATACGCCTGCTCGGAGGATCCACCGCGGAAGGACCAGCGCCACAGGCCATCGGCCGCGGTCACCACGCGCCGACGCCGTCCCACCTCGTAGCCGAACCACGCGGGGCGCTGCGCGCCACGGCGACCCGCCTGTGCGGTGAGCGCCGTCCAGGCTCCGCGAGGCACGTCCTGCGCCGTGAGCTGGACGGCCGGCGCGAACGAATCGACCGGCAGCCCGGCGAACGCGCCGGCCACGGGCGACGCCGGCGTCGGCACGAGGTACCAGTCCGCCGCCTCCACCGGACCCGATGCGCCGCTGGGCCACAGCCATACGCCGCGCGCCGGCGATCGCGTCACCAATCCCGCCGCCGTGCCCTTGGCGATCACGAGGTCGGCGCCACGCACGGCGCGCTGCACCACGTCGCTGCGCACCACCGCGAGGTCGGACATGCTGCGCCAGCCGTCGCCGAGGCGCACGTAGCCGCGCAACGGCAACTGCGCCACGTCGCGCACGGCGCGGAAGAGGAAGCGCGTGTCCCAGTCGCCGGGGTCGGCCACGAGCACGATGCCGGGCGTCTCCACCAGCACCAGGTGCGCCAGGCGCTCGTCGGTGCGCGGCTCGCCATCGCGCGCATCCACGAGGCGGATGGCGAGCACGTGTTCGCCCGGCACGAGTCCCCGGGTGGACGCACGCAGCGTCGCGCGACCTTCGCCGTCGCTCAGGCGTACCGCACGACGCGCGAGGCGCGACCGTTCGGCGTCGTCGAAGCGAAGTTCGACGAGCACGCTGTCGGGTGCGACGCCCGTCGCGCGCACCGTGACGTCGACCCGGAGCGAATCGCCCAGCGTGAGGCGCGATGGTGCGTCGATTGCCACGAGCGCCACGTCCGCCGCGCTGTCCCGCGCGCGCAACTCGACGGCCGGGCGCTGCAGCAGGTCGGCGGGAATCTCCCCCACGTCCTCGAGCTCCCCGTCGGTGATCACGACCACCGGACGGTCGAGCGCGGCGGCGGCGCGCAGCGCCGGCCCCAGGCGCGAGCGGCCGCGCACGGGCAGCGAATCGGTCGGACCGTCGTCGCCGAAGAGCCGTACCTCGCCCAGCGAGTCGGCCCGGGCGCGCGCGGCCTGCCACGCGTCGGGTCGCTGGGCCATGCTGAGCGACCCGTCCAGCAACACGAGCGGTCGCTGCGTGGAGGGCCGCGCCGCGCAGCTGGGGTTCACCAGCAGCAGCGCGAGTGCACTGCCCGCCAGCGCGCGCAGCGCGAACGGGCCGACGGCGCGGCGATCGAGCCGCTCGAGCCGGAAATAGGTGAAGGCGGCGAGGGCGACGGCGAGAAGGACGGCGAGGAGTGCGAGCACGCGGGAATCTACGTCGGGCAGCCCCGCCGGTGTTACACCGGCGGGCGCTCAGGCGTGGGCCAGCGCCTCGGTCAGGTCGATGGTGCGCTCGTAGAGCGAGCGGCCGAGAATGACTCCGGCCACACCCGACCCCGCGGCCCGCTGCACGTCGGCCAGGGAGGCGAAGCCGCCCGAGGCGATGACCCCGACGCCCAGCTCGGCCAGGGCGGCGCATCCGGCGAGGTCCGGACCGCTCAGCATGCCGTCGCGCGCGATGTCGGTGTAGACCAGGGTCCGCGCGCCGGCATCCACGACCCGCTGTGCCACCTCGACCAGCGTCAGGCCGGACGACTCGGTCCAGGCACGCACCGCCACCTGTCCGTCCCGGGCGTCGAGGCCGACCGCCAGCCAGGTCGCCCCATGAGCCGCCACCGCCCGCGACACGAGCGCAGGATCGGCCACGGCGGCTGTCCCGATGACGGCGCGCGTCACCCCGGCATCGAGCGCCTCCGCGATGGCCTCGAGTGTCCGGAGCCCGCCGCCATACTGCACGAACGCGCGTCCCTCCGCCGCCTTGGCGATCCGGCCCACCACCGCCACGTTGCTGCCGTCCCCGAAGGCGCGGTCGAGGTCGACGACATGCAGCCATCTGGCGCCGGCGTCGAGGAATCGTTCGGCCTGCGCGAGCGGATCATCGGCATAGACGGTCTCGCGCGCCGCCTGACCCTGGCTGAGGCGGACGACTCGACCCTTGCGGATGTCGATGGCGGGAAGGATGTCCACGGGAGGACGGCGCCGACGCGCCGAACGTCAGTTGGCTGCGGCCACCGGAGCCGGCGGCGCGGACGCCACCGACGGAGCCGGCGCGACGATCGACGAGGTGCCGTCGAGAATGCCCTGCATGCGATCGCGCTCCAGCACGAAGGCCGGACGCAGCGCGTCGTCGATCGGCGTGCCGCCACCCATCTGCACCCGAGTCGGGTCCCGGGGGACCCCATCGACGCGGAACTCGTAGTGCAGATGCGGGCCACTTGCCAAACCAGTTGAACCGACGAAGCCAACTACCTGTCCCTGAAGCACTTCTGCCCCAGTACGTATAGATGACCCGAAGCTGCGCAGGTGTCCGTAGCGTGTCGTGACCCCGTTGCGATGCTTGAGCTCGACCAGGTTGCCGTATCCGCCCGACCACCCCGCCCGGACCACCACGCCGTCGGACGCGGCCAGGACCGGCGTGCCCGGCGGAGCCGCGTAGTCCGTGCCCTCATGCCGGCGCAGGATGCCGAGAATGGGGTGCAGGCGAGCCGTGGAGAAGCGCGACGACACGCTCCGGAATTCGAGCGGTGCGCGCAGGAAGGAGCGGCGGAGCGACTTCCCGTCGGCATCGTAGAAGGCCGCCGTCTCGCCGTTCACGAAGCGGAAGGCGGTCAGCTTGCGCCCGCCCACGTCGAGCTCGGCGGCGAGCAGGCGGCCGAAGCGCACCTCGCCCTCGTCGGACACCAGCCGCTCGATGGCAAGGCGGAACTTGTCGCCGCGGTGCACGTCGCGGGTGAAGTCGAGCTGCCAGGCGAAGACGTCGGCGATGTCCCAGGCCAGCCGCTGACGCTCCGGCCCCCTGAGGATGTCGTCCGTGATGCTGCCGTCGAGCGCCTCGTAGAGCGAGTTGTCGATCGCGCCCTCGGCGCGGATGAGCTGCGGATGCCAGCGGATGGCCTCGGTGCGGGCGTTCCAGCCGTTGGCGGCGCGCAGGAGCCGCACGCGCTCTTCGGGGCCGGTGCGCACGGCGATCTCCTGGGGCACCGAGTCGTCGGCGGACTTCCGCAGGTGGAAAACGAGACCCGCCCGCAGACGGCGCAGGTCGAGCACCTGCGCCAGGCCGCTCACGTCACCATCGCTCAGGCCGTGGCGGGCGAACAACGTGGTGACCGTCTCCCCCCGGCGGAGCGTGTCGCGCGTCTCGAAGAGCACGGGCTCGGGCTGGGCCATGCGGAACGCCGCCAGCGACATCGGCGCACCCTCGATCCGGCGCCAGGGCCAGCGACCGGTCAGGGCGAACACCGATGCCGCGACGAGCACGGCGCTCCCGAACAGCAACCGGAACCGCATCAGTCCATCTGCCGCCGGATGAAGGTCGGGATCTCCATGTCCGGCACGTCGGACACGGGCGCCGGCTTGGCCGGGCGCACCGGGTTGACCGAGGGAATGGGCGCCGGAGTCGCAGTGGTGGTCATGGGTGGGTTTACCACTGGCGCGACGGGGCGTTCCTCCCGGCGCTTCGCCGGGAAGCTGATGATGTTGGCCCCCTTGGCATCCTCTCGGGCGCGATCGAAGCCCGTCGCGATCACGGTGACGCGAATCTCGCCATGCATGGCCGGGTCGTTGCCTGCGCCGAAGATGATCTCGGCGTCCTCGCCCACGGCGTCGTGCACGATCTCGCTGATCTGGGTGGCCTCGCCGAGGGTCAGGTCGTCGCCGCCGACGATGTTGAGCAGCACCGCCGACGCGCCCGAGATGGACACGTTGTCGAGCAGCGGGCTCGAGATGGCCTGCTGGGCGGCCTCGAGGGCGCGATTCTCGCCGCGGCCGATGCCGGTGCCCATGAGCGCCGCCCCACCGTTCTGCATGACGGTGCGCACGTCGGCGAAGTCGACGTTGATGATGCCCGTGGTGGTGACGAGGCGCGAGATGCCCTGCGTGGCGTGCAGCAGCACCTCGTCGGCCTTCTTGAGGGCATCGAGGAACTGCGTGCCCTTCCCCACGATCGCGAGCAGGCGCTCGTTCGGGACGACGATCATCGTGTCGACGTTCTTGCGCATCTCGGTGATGCCCATCTCGGCCTGCAGCATGCGCCGCCGGCCCTCGAACTGGAACGGTCGGGTCACGATGCCGACCGTGAGCGCCCCCACCTCGCGGGCCAGCTCGGCGATCAGGGGCGCCGCGCCGGTGCCGGTGCCGCCCCCCATGCCGCAGGTCACGAAGACCATGTCGGCGCCGCGGAGCGACTCCATGACCTCTTCGCGGTCCTCCTCGATCGCCTGGCGGCCGATCTCGGGCCGCGCCCCGGCGCCGAGGCCGCGCGTGAGGCGCTTGCCGATCTGGATGCGCGTGGGCGCCTTGGAGCGACTGAGCGCCTGCGAGTCGGTGTTCACCGAGATGAAGTCGACGCCCGTGAGCTGCTCGTCGATCATGCGGTTCACCGCGTTGCCGCCACCACCGCCGACGCCCACGACCTTCATGCGCGCGTGCAGCGACTGGCCGGCTTCCTCGAATTCGAAGATCATTCCGGACACGGAGTGTCCCTCCTTCAGAAGAAGTCCTGGAGCCAGCGCTTGACGGGAGTGACGAACTTCTCGACGGCGCGGTTGCGACGAGTGCCGGTCCCGAATGCACCCGAGAGTTCCTGCCGCGCCCCGTACAGCAGCAGCCCGGCGGGCACGGCCATGCGGGGTGATTCGAGACTGTCGGACAATCCGCGCAAACCCTGCCCCGGAAGCCCGACACGCACGGGCATCACGAACGCCTCGCGCGCAAGTTCCACGATGCCAGGCGCCAACGCTCCGCCACCGGTAAGGATGATACCGGCGGGAAGCTGCTGATGGAACCCGGCGCGCGTGATCTCGTCGAAGGAATACTCGAGGGTCTCCATCATGCGCATATGCATGATATGGGCGAGCAGCCGCCGCTGGGCATTGCGCGGCCCGGTGCCCGGCGTGCCCGCCAGCTCCACGACGTCGGAGTCGGGCACCAGCGGCTCGTATGCCGCTCCGAAGCGCTCCTTGAGCCGCTCGGCGTCGGCCTGCGTGACCTGCAGCCCATGCACGATGTCGCTGGTGACGTGCCCGCCCGCGCACAGCAGCGAGGCGGTGTGACGGATCTTGCCCTTCTGGAAGACGGCGACGTTGGTGGAGCCGCCGCCCAGCTCGACGACGGCGCAGCCCAGCTCGCGCTCGTCCATCGTGAGCACGGCGAGCGAGGCGGCGAGCGGCTCGAGCACGAACTCGCCCACCACGTACCCCGCCTTCTCCACGCAGCGGCGCAGGTTCACCAGCACGCTCGAGAGCACCGTCACCAGGTACACCTCGGCCTCGAGCCGGCTGCCCGTCATGCCGATGGGCTCGTCGATGCCCGGCTGCTGGTCCACGATGTAGTCCTGCGGCACCGCGTGCAGCAGCTCGTGGTCGCGGCCGAAGGCGACGTTGCTCGCCATGTCGTTGACGCGGGCGACGTCGCTGGTGCGGATCTCGTCGGTGGAGACCGACACCATGCCGCGCGAGCTGTGCCCCGCCACGTGCTCGCCGGCGACGCCGACGTAGACCGTGCCGATCTCGACGCCGGCCATCCGTCGTGCCGCGTCCATCGACTTCGAGATGGCGCGCGTCGTCTCCTCGATGTCGCGCACCACACCGCGCTTCACGCCGTGGCACCGCTCGATGCCGATGCCGAGGACACGCACCGAGGGATGGCGCGGATCGCCCGACGCCTCGCCGACGACCGCGGTGACCTTGGTGGACCCGAGGTCGATCGCCGCCACGAGCTGCTTGGGAGGAACCGTCATGCCTCGCTCCAGCGGACCACGACCTGGTCCGCAAACCGTCCGTCGAGAGCCGCGAATGGACGGCCGCGTCGCTTGAGGTCGGCCTCCACGAGCTTGATCGCGCGGATCTCGCCCTCGCCCGCCGATGCACGCAGCCAGACGTTGTACGACTTGAGCCGCAGCACCACGTCGTCCTTCACCCGCCACGCCGCCTGCACGTCGCCGTAGAACGCCGGGTCCATCTCGCGCAGCCGGCCGAGGAGCCCCGCCACCGAGGCGTCGGCGGAGGTCACGATGGGCAGATCGGGCGCCGCGCGCGAGGGATCGAACGGCAGCACCCGGCCGGTCCCGTCGAGCATGCGAAGCCCGTTCACCGTCTGCGCCAGCGCCACCGGCACCGACTCGGTCACCTTCACCACCAGCGTGCCCGGCAGCCGCCGCGTCACCTCGGCCTCGGTGATGCCCGGCACCTTCTGCACGCGCGACGCCACGGGACCCAGCGGATCGAACACGCTCGCCGACTTGGGCAGCTTGAGCGAGCCCATCACGGCCTTCACCGGCACGTAGCGCGCGCCGACCACCTCGACCTGTCGCACGTCGAAGTACGCAAGCCGCCGCCCCAGCCAGGGCGCGCCGAACCAGCCGCTCAGCAGCAGCGCCGCGCCCCCGATGAGCGGCCAGCCCGGCTTCATCGCGCCTCCAGTCGCCGCAGCAGCGCCGGGCCAACGCGCGTGATGTCGCCCGCACCCAGCGTGAAGACCACGTCGCCGTCGACGACCAGGCCCGCGAGCGTCTCGGGCAGCGCCGCCTTGTCGGCCACGAAGAGCGTGCGCGTGCCGGCGCGCTCGGCGCCGTCCGCCACGCGACGGCCGCTCACACCCTCGACGGGCTGCTCGCGCGCCGCATAGATCTCGGTGACGACGGCGACGTCCGCCGCACCGAGCGCCGCGCCGAGCGCGTCGCCGTGCTGCTGCGTGCGGGAGTACAGGTGCGGCTGGAACACCGCCACCAGGCGCCGCCCCGGAAAGGCCTGCCGTGCGGCCTCGAGCGTCGCCGCCACTTCCGTCGGGTGGTGCGCGTAGTCGTCCACGATCTCGATGCCGTGCGCCGCACCTACCCGCTCGAACCGCCGACCGACACCCGTGA
>JBJMOZ010000276.1:0-8764 GCA_045803465.1 Gemmatimonadales bacterium
ATGAGGAAGCGAACGGCCCCGGGGTGACATCCCCGGGGCCGTTTCCATTCCCACGCCGCCGTTGCTGGCGTACCCATCCGAAAAGCGCTACCGTCTGGGGACACGCCTCTCAGGGGGGACACATGGCAACCGTCGGTGATATCCTGCGCGTCAAGGGAACCGAGGTCCTGAGCGTTGGGCCGGACACCACCGTGCTCGAGGCCGCGCGGCGCATGAACGAGCATGGTACCGGCAGCGTGCTGGTCCTCGTGGACGGGGAACTGGCGGGGATCTTCACCGAGCGAGACGTGATGCGTCGCGTGGTCGCTGCCCAACGCGATCCGGCAACGACACCCGTGGGCGACGTCATGTCGCGCGAGCTCGTGACTTGCGATCCCGCCACGGACATGGAAGCGTGTGCCCAGACGATGTCGGCCGGACGGATCCGCCACCTGCCGGTGCTCGCGGGCGCGAAGCTGGCCGGCCTGGTGACGAGCGGCGACGTGCTGGCCTATCAGCTCCGCGAGCACGAAGGCACCATCCGCCAACTGCACGGCTTCATCTACGACGGGCGGTAGCGCCGCCGCGCGATCAGGCTCGTCCCGGCTTCGCGCGCTCCGTTCGTCGCGCATGCAGGTAGTGCATCCACAAGAGCCGCGCCCCCACCGAACGCCACGGTGACCATGCCGCCGTGATGGCGTGCTGCTCGTCGTGCGACGGTACCACGCGGAGTCCCTTCACGTCCTTGAGTGCGAGGGCGAGCGCGAGATCGCCCCGCGGCCAGACGTCGGGCCGCTTGAGGGCCATCAGAAAGTAGATGTCGACGCTCCACGGTCCCAGGCCGGGCACGGCCAGCAGCAACTGACGCCCCGTCTCGTCGGGTGCGCGCGCCACGCCGCGCAGGTCGAGCGCTCCCTCGAGAATGCGGTGAGCGAGCCCGTGAGTGTACGCGGCTTTCTGCCGCGTGAGCCCCAGCGCACGGAGCCCATCCACGCCGGCGGCGTGGACCGTATGCGTCGTCACTCCGCCGAGGTGTGCCTCGATACGGCGGAACAGCGTGCGGGCGCCGGCCAGCGAGACCTGCTGCTCCAGGATGATGCGGAAGAGCGTCGTGAAGCCCGTCGGACGGCCCCAGAGCGGCGGATGACCGAGCCGCGCATGGATGCGCGCCAGCTCGACGTCGCGGCCGGCGAGGTCGATGGCCCCGGCGCGCAGGGCGGGCGCGGTCAGTCGTCTCACCAGTCCCGTCACGGACGCGACGCAGCGAACACACGCTGCAACGCGAGCGTCGCCTTGGCCGCGCGTGCGACATCGTCGTCGTCGTCCGACCAGCCCGCGATCACATCGGGCGTGATGCCCGCCACCTCGTTCGTTCCATCCGTCCGCAGTCGCGCACAGTCGGGCATCTGCACCTCGAGGCCGCTGTACGGCAGGGTGAGCGGGATGCCGCCATTGGTCATCCCACAGCCGGCACCGTACGTGTGCGCACCCACCACGGCCGCACTGCCGGCGTCGCGCAGCAGCGCGGCGAACTGTTCCGAGGCGGAGGCCGTCCTCCGGTCCACCAGTATCGCGAGCGGGCCGTGCCAGGCGCCTTCCTCGAAATCGTAGGCGGAGGGCCAGAACAGCAAGCTCGCCCCGCGAAGCCTGCGGAGCCCGGCGTCGAGGTAGGGAACGGCGCCGGTCGTGAAGAGGCGTCCCGTCACCAGTTGGCGGCAGCTCACCGCGGCGTGACCCTCGTGCCAGAGCGCTGCGCGCTCGCACGGCTGCTCGATCTCGCGCAGCGCGGTGTCGAGCGCGGCGCGCGCCGACGCGAGCGGTGGGCGGAGCGACGCACTCGTCGAGGCATCCGCGAGGGCGGAATCGATGGCACGCGCGTCGGAATCGAGCGCCGCGCGCCAGTGCGGGTGGCGAACGAAGCCGAGATCCTGACCCAGCAGCGGGCGGGCGGAGAACTGCCGTGCGGCGGGATCCGCCCACTCGGTGCCGCCGCCATTGCCCGTGAGGTCCACGACGAGCGCGGTCGCGCCGGCGGCGCGCACGAGATCGATGGCGCGTCGCAGGTCGGCGAGAAGCACGTTGCCGGTCGAGACGCGCATCGCGGACTGACACTCTTCATCACACGTGGGGTGCGCGAGCGAGTCGCGCACGCGGGGCCATGCGCTCGCGCAGGCGGCACGGAACCGGTCCACGCCGAAGGTGCCGATGCGAATCACGCCGATGGCCCGCTGCCCCCCGGTCGCGATCACGCCGGCCTCGAACCTCCCGGCCGCGAGCGCTCGATAGCCCGCCGCGCGAGTGAGCAGCGACGGATCGGCGGCATCATCCACGTATCCGATCGCCGCACATGCCTCCTCGCCGCTCATGCTGGCAGTGGGCGCGGCGTCGGAGGTTCCGCGCCAGCGATCGCGCAGCGACCTGATCCAGGTGGGCATCGGCCGGACCACGGCGAAGTGACCATCGTGGAAGTCGGCGGCGAAGGCCCGCAGCGCGGCCCGTGCCTCGCGATCGGAGCCGGCGCGCCGGATGATCGAGTCCGTGCGTCGGTGCAACGCGACGGGGTCGACCCCATGCGCGATGTGCCACTCGAGGTTGGCGAAGGCCGAGCCGGCACCCGCCTCGAGCGCGGCCAGGTCGGCAAGCCAGGGCTGGGGGTCGTAGGGGCGTGCCCAGGCGAAGAGGAGCGCGCTCAGGATGAGCGTGCCGAGCAGAAGGGCCGGTCGTGCGCGTCGCCGCATGCTGTTTCGCTCGTTGTCGTTGCATCATGAAACGAGCGGATGGATCCCGAAGTTTCAGTGCGGGCGGAGCGCCTGCTCCAGTCCTTTGCGAAGCGAGCCCTTGTTGCCGAACTCCCAGGCCCCGCCGAAGACGATGTCGCCCATGACGAGGCGGTCGTTCTCGCGCACGACGAGGGCGGTGTCGGTCCAGGAGACGGCCGGTGTGGCGCCATCGTACGTCAGGCGGACCGGCACGCGGTAGGGCGGGCCCGAGGTGTCGGCCACGAGGACCTCGTAACGCGTGGGGCCCTCGAAGAGGCTCGAGAAGAGGTCACCATCGGTGAAGGACGGCTTCTCGCCAGGCGCCGTGCGCGCCTCCTCGTCGTGCGCACGTCGGGCGGCGGCGAGCAGTCCACGCAGCGTGTCGGAGAGATGCGGCGTCAGTGCCGCCAGCTGGCTGTCCGTCGGGGCGCCGGAGAGGCCGTGGCCCACATAGGCGCCATAGAATCGCCCCACGGGCACCGTGGGCACGTCGGCGGTTCGGGCGCAGGCAGCGAGGAGGACCAGCAGCGCGAGCAGGGCAGGACGAGGCGCCATGGCGAGCCTGTTCGACAGGGGTCGATGCGGAAGATAGCCCTCGGCTGCGCGGGCATGTGCTCCCGTGGTCCGCGGGATATCTTCAAGGATGCTTACCCTGACCTTGCTCCTCCTCGCCACGCTCGACACCACCGCCCAGGCCCGCACCGTCACCGTGGGACCCGGCGAGCAGCTTCGCACCACCATCGTCGGCGACGGCGCCGAGCCGGTGGTGTTCATCGCGGGCATCTTCGGCGGCGCCTTCGGCTACCGGCACCTGACGACACCGCTCGCCGAGCTCGGGTACCGCTGCATCGTCATCGAGCCGCTGGGCTTCGGCTTCTCGTCGCATCCCTCGAAGTCGGACTACTCGTTCACCGCGCAGGCCGATCGCATCGGCGCCGTGCTCGACAGCCTCGGCGTGACGCACGCCATCGTGATCGCGCAGTCGAGCGCCTCGTCGATGGCGTACCGGCTCGCCTACCGGCGCCCGGAGTTGGTGCGCGGCGTGCTCTCCATCAGCGGCGGTCCGGCGGAGACGCCGGCGACGCCGGTGCTCAAGCGCTCGCTGCGCTTCGGGGGCTTCCTGACGAAGCTCGTCGTGGGGAAGGGCATGATCCGGGGGAAGGTGAAGAAGGACCTGATCAAGAACTCGGGCGACACGACCTGGGTCACCGAGCAGACCGTGGGCGAGTACACCGCCGGACAGGCCGAAGACGTCGATGGCGCCATCGACGGCCTGCGGCGCATGTCGCAGGCAATCGAGCCCGAGTCGCTCCGCGAACGGCTGCACGAGATGAGAGTGCCGATCCGGCTCCTCGTCGGGACGGCCCCGCACGCAAGCGCCGTGAAGGAGGACGAGATCGACCTGATGCGGACGCAGATTGCCGACTTCGAGGTCGAGCACATCGAGGGCAGCGGGCAGTACATCCACGAGGAACAGCCGGCGGCCGTCGTGGCCGCGTTCACGCGACTGGCGGCCACAACGTCGGCACTGCGCTGACGGTGGGCGGCCGGCCTCGCCGGGTCCGCCACGAGCAAGCGGCCGATGCGCTACCTGCGCATCGGCCGCTTCGCTCTTCAGGGCAAGGGACTACTTCGCGGCGGCTGCGAACCCGCGCAGCACGCGCTGCAGGATGCCGCCGTGCTTGAGATACTCGAGCTCCACCGGCGAGTTGAGGCGCACCACGGCATCGAAGCTGGTGACCTTGCCTGTCTGCTCGTCCTTCGCCGAGACCTGCACGCGCCCGCCCGGCTCCAGGCCGGAGGCGATGCCGTGGATTGCGATCGTCTCGCGGCCCGTGAGCCCGAGCGACTGGCGTGTGACGCCCGGCTCGTACGCCAGCGGGAGCACGCCCATGCCGACGAGGTTGCCGCGATGGATGCGCTCGTACGACTCGGCGATCACGGCCTTCACGCCGAGCAGTGCCGTGCCCTTGGCAGCCCAGTCGCGGCTCGAGCCCGTGCCGTACTCCTTGCCCACCAGCAGCACGAGCGGGGTGCCATCGGCGATGTAGCGCATCGCCGCGTCGTAGATCGACGTCACCTCGCCCGACTTGAAGTGCTCGGTCCAGTTGCCCTCGCGGTCGGGCACGAGCGCGTTCTTGATGCGCACGTTGCCGAACGTGCCGCGCATCATGACTTCGTGATGGCCGCGGCGCGAGCCGAAGGTGTTCCAGTCCACCTGCGCGACGCCGTGCTCGAGCAGGTATTTCGCGGCCGGCCCGTTCTTCGGGATGGAACCCGCGGGCGAGATGTGGTCGGTCGTCACCGAGTCGCCGAGCACCGCGAGGACGCGGGCACCGTCGATGTCCCGGAGCGGCGTCGTCTCGGGCGCCAGGTTCTGGAAGAACGGCGGATTGGCGACGTAGGTGCTCTTCGGGTCCCAGGCGTAGCGGCTGCCGGTCGGCACCTCGAGCGCCTGCCAGCGCTCGTCGCCCTTGAACACCTCGCCGTAGCGGCGCGTGAAGAGCTCGGGCGAGAGCGACGCGGCCATGGTGTCGCGGATCTCGGTGGCCGTGGGCCAGATGTCGCGCAGGAATACCGGTCCGTTCCGGCCGATGCCGAGCGGCTCGGTACCGAGGTCGATGTCGACGCGGCCCGCAAGCGCGAACGCGACCACCAGCACCGGCGAGGCGAGGTAGTTGGCCCGTACGCTCGGATGCACGCGCGCCTCGAAATTGCGGTTGCCGGAGAGCACCGCCGCCGCGACGAGGCCGTTGTCGTCGATGGCCGCCTGGATCGGGTCCGGCAACGGGCCGCTGTTGCCGATGCAGGTGGTGCAGCCGTAGCCGACGGTCTGGAAGCCGAGCTTGTCGAGGAACGGCTGCAGGCCGGAGTTGTCGAGGTAGTCGGTGACGACGCGCGAGCCGGGGGCGAGGCTCGTCTTCACCCACGGTTTGCTGGCGAGGCCCAGCTCGACCGCCTTCCTCGCCAGCAGGCCGGCGCCGATGAGCACCGACGGATTCGAGGTGTTCGTGCAACTGGTGATCGCCGCGATGACGACCGAGCCGTCGCGCAGGTTGAACGTCTGGCCGCCGTAGGTGCACGGCACCGTGGCGGGGGCAGCGTCGGCCGCATCCTCCGCCACCGTGACCTGCTGGCCGCCCCCCTCGCCCACCCAGCGCGAATACGTCGCCTCGGCGAGCTCGCGCCGCGCGGCCGGCGCCTTCGGCCCAAGCAGCGCAGGGAGGTTCACGTAGAAGTTCTGCTTGAGACCCGAGAGCGGCACGAGGTCCTGCGGCCGCTTGGGGCCCGCGAGACTCGGTACCACCGTCGAGAGATCGAGCTCGAGCGTATCGGTGAACTCGGGATCGGGCGTCGCGTCGGTGCGGAAGAGCCCCTGCTCCTTGAAGTACGCCTCCACCAGCTGCACCTGGGCCGCATCACGGCCGGTTCGCTCGAGGTAGCGGATCGTCTCGGCGTCGACGGGGAAGAAGCCGATGGTGGCGCCATACTCCGGGGCCATGTTGGCGATCGTGGCGCGGTCGGCGAGGCTCAGCTTGGAGAGACCGGGGCCGTAGAACTCGACGAACTTGTCGACCACGCCCTTCTTGCGGAGCATCTGCGTGCAGGTGAGCACGAGGTCGGTGGCCGTGGTGCCGAGCGGCAGCTCGCCGACGAGCTTCATGCCGATGACGTCCGGGACGAGCATGAAGTACGGCTGCCCGAGCATGACCGCCTCGGCCTCGATGCCGCCGACGCCCCAGCCCACGACACCGAGGCCATTGATCATCGTCGTGTGCGAGTCGGTGCCGACGCAGGTGTCGGGATACGCCGTCAGCTCGCCATGCTGCGGACGCAGCTGCACGCAGGGCGAGAGGTACTCGAGGTTCACCTGGTGCACGATGCCGGTGCCTGGCGGCACGACGCGAAAATTCTCGAAGGCGCGCTGGGCGAACTTGAGCAGCTGGTAGCGCTCGGTGTTGCGTTCGTATTCCAGGGCCACGTTGAGCTCGAAGGCCCGCTCGCTGCCGAAGTGGTCCACCTGCACGGAGTGGTCGATGACCAGGTCGCAGGGCACGACCGGGTTGATCTTGGCGGGATTCCCGCCCATCGTGGCCATCGCATCGCGCATGGCGGCGAGGTCCACGACGCACGGCACGCCGGTGAAGTCCTGCAACACCACGCGTGCCGGCATGAAGGGAAACTCGCTGCGGGTGCCCCTGGGCTGCCAATTGGCGAGGTCGCGCACGTGGGTCTCGGTGACCATGCCATGCCCCGCGAACCGCAGGGCGTTCTCGAGCAGGATGCGGATCGAGAACGGGAGCCGCTCGAGTCGAGCGAGTCCTTGCCGCTCGAGTTCGCGCAACCGATAGATGGTGACGGGCCCGGCGGTGGCGGCGAGGGTTCCCCGGGTGCCCAGGGGATTCTGTGGCGTGGCGGTCATGGGCGGGAACTCAGCAACGGGTTGAAGGCATCGTCTCTGTCAATTGGTCAAGATAACCGAGCGGAAAATCATGAAGCGACTCACGCCGTACCGCATCACGCGCAGCGACGCGGGGCTCGCCATCGAGTGGGAGCAGGCAACTCCCGCGGCCTTTCATCCTTCGCGCGCCCTTCGGCTCGCCTGTCCGTGCGCCGGGTGCGTGGAGGAGATGAGCGGCCGGCCGCTGCTGCGACCGGAAACCGTACCACTCGACGTGGCACCCCGATCCGTGCAGCTGGTCGGGACGTACGGACTGCGGATCGTCTGGAGCGATGGTCATTCCACTGGCATCTATACGTTTGACGCACTGCGGCGAGGGCTGGGGCAGGCCGCTCCAGGCGCGTGATCCTGGCCGGGTTGTGCAAGAATGTGCACGAACGTAGTGTTCCTTGGTACACAGTCCTAGGATTCCCGGTCCTCACCCCCGTCTCTCGCTTGGGAGGTGCAATGGAGCCGATGGCTGAAGTCGTTCACGGGCTGGTCGTTCCCGGCCGGATCCTCTGGATCGTGCTCTGGTACGCCATTCTCGCCTTGGGATCCCTGGGGCTGCTCGGGGCGCTCTTCTGGGGTCCCGACCTTCGCTGGCGCAATCTCGACGAGTTGCTGCGCGGTGCCGGCACCGTCATCGTGTCGTCGGGCATGCTGCTGGTCCTGCATGGCGCCGACGCCATCCTCGGCCAGACGCTCCTCCTCATTGCCCTCGGGATGTTCGCGACCGCTTATGCCGTCGGTGACCCGCGGCGGCGCCGGGGTGGCAAGCCGCTGCAGCTCCTCTTCGAGGACGACGAGCCGTCGCCTCCGTCGTTCCGCGTCATCCAGGGTCGCCGTTACGCAGGGCCGCGCGGCACCTAGCCGCATCGTGGTCCGCCCGCAGCGGCGTTAGTTTCCGGCGTCTTCACACTCGGCCGGCCGCCCTGCGTCGAATCCTGCTTCCGTTCCTGACAACGATCGTCCTGGCAGCACCGTGCGGCGCGCAGTTCGCGCCGCCCTCCACGGGCGGCGTCGTGGCACTCGACCACGCGCTGCGGCGCCTGGGGCACGCCAAGCGCGTCCTGGTGATCGGCGCGCACCCGGACGACGAGGACACGGAGCTGATCACCCTCCTGACCCGGGGTGAAGGAGCGGACGCCGCCTACCTCTCGCTCAATCGCGGCGAGGGAGGCCAGAACCTCATCGGTCCCGAACTCGGCGACGGCCTCGGCGTGCTGCGCACGGAGGAGCTGCTGGCCGCGCGGCGGATCGACGGCGCCCGCCAATTCTTCACGCGCGCCTACGACTTCGGCTACTCCAAGTCCATCGACGACACCTGGGCACAATGGCCGCGCGATACGCTGCTCGGCGACGTGGTGCGGGTGATCCGGGCCTTCCAGCCGCAGGTGATCGTCTCGGTCTTCAGCGGCACGCCGCGGGACGGACACGGGCAGCATCAGGCCGCGGGCTGGCTGGCGCACGAGGCCTTTCGGCTCGCGGGCGACCCGCGCGCCTTTCCCGAGCAGCTTCGCGAGGGCCTCACCCCCTGGCTGCCACAGCGACTCTTCCGCAGCGCGCGCTTCGACAGCGCCGC
>JBJMOZ010000384.1:0-6051 GCA_045803465.1 Gemmatimonadales bacterium
CGCCACAACGAGGTCGCGCCGGCGCAGTACGAGGTCGCGCCGATCTTCGAGAACTCCAACGTCGGCGTCGACCACCAGATGCTGACCATGCAGATCCTGCAGAACGTGGCCCGTCGCTACGGCCTCGTCTGCCTCCTGCACGAGAAGCCCTTCGCCGGCGTCAACGGCTCGGGCAAGCACAACAACTGGTCGATGGCCACCGACACGGGCACCAACCTGCTCGACCCGCAGGACGACACGCACACCAACATGCAGTTCTTGGTCTTCCTGGTGGCCGTGATCCGCGCGGTGAACTGCCATGCCGACCTGCTGCGCGCCACCATCGCGTCGGCGGCGAACGACCATCGCCTCGGCGCCAACGAGGCCCCGCCGGCCATCATCTCGATCTTCCTGGGCAGCATGCTCACGGACATCCTGGAGCAGGTCGAGGCGGGCCTGCCCAAGCGCACCCTGCGCGGCGGGATGATGGACCTGGGGGCCCGCACCATGCCCCAGCTTCCGCGCGATTCCGGCGATCGCAACCGCACCTCGCCGTTCGCGTTCACGGGCAACAAGTTCGAGTTCCGCGCCGTCGGCTCGAGCCAGAGCATCGCGTGGCCCAACACGGTGCTGAACACGATCGTGGCCGAGTCGCTCGACTTCTTCGCCAGCGAGCTGGAGAAGGCGATCGGCAGCAAGCCCACCCCGGCCAAGCTGCAGGACGCGGTACTGCGGCTCCTGAAGCGCGAGCTCAGGGAGCACAAGCGCGTGCTCTTCGGCGGCGACAACTATGCGGACGAGTGGCACGAGGAGGCGGCGAAGCGCGGCCTGCCGATCCTCAAGGATTCGGTCGAGGCCTTTCCCGTGCTCAAGTCGAAGAAGACCGTCGACTTGTTCAAGACCTACGGCGTGCTGAGCAAGGCCGAGGTGGAGTCGCGCTTCTTCATCGCGGTCGAGAAGTACGTGAAGCAGCTGCTCATCGAGGCGGAGACGATGGGTCACATCGCCCGCACGCAGATCCTGCCGGCCGCGCTGAAGCACCAGTCGCTGCTGGCGGAGGCGGTCGGCCACACCATCGCCGCGGGCGTCGCGGCTCCGGAGCAGAAGGCCGCGCTCGAGCGCTTCGTGGGCTACGCCAACCGCCTGCGCGAGGCCATCGGCAAGCTCGAGCACGCGCTCGAGCTCGGCGAGGGTGACCCGATGGAGCACGCGAAGCATATCAAGTCGCACCTGTTGCCGGCGATGCAGGAAGTCCGCGCCGCCGCCGACCACCTCGAGACCGTCGTCACCGCCGACTTCTGGCCGCTGCCGACGTATCGGGAGATGCTCTTCCTGAAGTAGCGGCAGCCGGGTGGGAAGTGCACGAAGGGCTCCGAGTGATCGGAGCCCTTCGTATGCTGTCCACCTACCCGACTATTTCGGCCAGGTCGACGGCCGCTTCCGCGTGAGCACGAAGATGTCCGTCGGGCAGTTCTCGGCCGTCAGCTCGCCCGCCATGGCGGCGAAGAGCACGGCGTCCTGACCGGCGGCGCCGGGGTCGAAGAAGATGGCGAGACTCTGCACCAGGGCGGCACGGTCGGGGCGCTCGAGCGCCGTGAACTCCGCCGGCAACTCGCTCGTGCGACGGCATTCGAGGCGTACGCGCACGGCGCCATCCAGCCAGCACGACACGCGGCCCAACTCCTCCAGGAGATCGGCGGTGAGCAGGAGGCTCTCGCCGGCCAGGGTCACGGCGCCGAAGCGCATGTGGCCTCGCTCATTCCGGCGGTGCAGGGCGACGCCCCACTGATAGCCGGGCACTTCGTGGCGGTGCCAGTCCAGGATGGCAGCCAGTTGTTCGCGATAGACCTCGACGACCATGGGGGACTGCATGGGGCACCTCCGTCATGCGGACCGACGCACCGGGAGCAGGAACGTCTCCCTCAATAAGCAGTTTGTGCGCCATGTTGCGCAAGCGGCAAGCGGTATCGGTTTACACTTGAAGTCACGCTCGAGGTCATTTGACACAATGCATTGCTGTCAAAGTACTTACGTCGAGTTACGACGCCAAATAATGGAGGACGAGCCGCACACCTTTTCGGCAGCTCCTGCGGCCACCGCCTCGCGATTCGCCGTCTGGTCGCACCTCATCACGACGGGGGCTCCGTGACGGAGTCCGGCGGCAGGGTGTCAGGAGGCGGGGGCGGTACGTCGGTGCGGCGCAGGATGATGTCCGCGCTCTGGGCGCGATTCTCCCGCTCGGCGCGGATCGTGGCGGGCGTCGAAAGCACCTCGTACGCGCCCGCGAGCAGGAATTCATCGAGCCGTACCTCGACCTTGTAGTCGTCGAGCCGGTTCACGCGAATCATGAACTGGCCCTCCGCATTGGTGAACGCGAGCTCGCCGTTGAGGGCGATGGCGGCGCCTTCCACGGGCAGGCCCGCCTGATCCAGCACGCGGCCACGCAGGACGAAGCGCCCCGGGCGCGAGCCCACGGCGTTCGGCTGCAGGCCGCCGTACTGCCCGAGGTACAGGAACGTGGACGCGGTCGCGAGGTAGTTCACCGAGCCGTCGGGAAGCACGCTCGTGTTCACGCTGGTGGAGTAGCGCCCGAGCTGCAGGCGGGCCGTGAGGTTGAGCACGCTCTTGAACGGCTTCTCCGGGGCGAACGGCTGCTGGACCAGCTGGTACGAGACGCTCACGTCGCCCAGCGGGAGCACCGCGTCACCACCGAACTGCACGGTGAGTGCGCCCTCGTTCCAGAGGAACTGCTGCATGAGCGAGAAGCGCCGAGTGAGGCGCTCGCGGAGGTTCACGATGGGCGTGTTCCGGGCCTCGCCGTTGGAGGGCCGGCTCTGCAGCAGGTAGCCCTCCACGTCCAGCACGCGGCCGAACGAGCGCCCGAGGCCGAAGTAGTTGCTGAAGTTGCTGATGCCCTGCGAGCGCGAATCGTAGAGGCCCACCTGCGTGCGGAAGCCGAAGCGGTAGGCGCGTGCGTAGGCACTGACGCCCGACGCCGTGATGGCCGCCGGACCACCGGAATCCTGCAGGAAGTTCTGCAGCCCGGCGCCGAAGGCGATGTCCTGCCACGGCTCGTATTCGACCCGCAGGTTGCCCTTGTTGGCTTCGCTCTGGACCGGGTACGGCAGGTCGACGCGCTGAAAGCGCCCGCTCGGCAGCCAGACGTACGAAGCGCTCGCGGTGACGTGGCGCGCCGCGTAGACGGCACTGAGCGCCGTGTAGGGTTCGTTGGAACCGATGCCGCCCGACGCGGACAACAGGAGGCTCGGCAACGGCAGCCATTGCACGCTCGCCAGTGCCGTCTGTCGTCCGGAGATCACGCCCGCGAACCCGAGCAGCCAGCGATCGGCGAGGCGGTGGCGCGCGTTCACCGAGCCGAACGGCGCGTCGAAGCTGTATGACCGGAAGAACTGCGACCCGTTCGTCTCGGCCGCCCAGCCCACGGCCGTGCTCACCGTGGTGTTGCCGCGCACGGCGGTGTAGCGGACGTCCTGGGCCAGCACGTTGATGCCCAGGCTGAAGACGTCGGTGGGAAGCACGGCCACCACGACATCGGAACCCAGGCTCAGCGTGTCCTGGTCGAAGCCCGTGCGGATGCCGGCCCCGAAGCGAAAACCGTCCTGATAGCCCACGCCGACCCAGCTCTCGAAGCGGCGGCTGAAGACGTTCGCATACAGGCCGTAGCTGTCGTAGAGGGACGTGCCGCCCGCCTGCAGCTCGACGACGGTCTGGCTCGCCGCTGGTGTCGTCAGCAGCGTGAGGAGCAGTCCCGCGAGGCGGGCGACGGTGCTACGGTCGGGGCGTCGAATCACTGCGAGCGGCCGTCGGCGCCGAATCGGGCGGGGCGGCCGGCGGCGGCGCGGGCGTGTCGTCCACCAGTATGGCCGTGGTCTCGAGGCGGAAGCCTTCGAACTTGATCTCGAGCCGCTCCGGCGGCTGCGCTGCCGTCCACGGCAGCGTGGCACGGCGGCGGCTGCCCGGAAACGCGGGGAAGGGCGCACCGCGCACTGCGGTCGCGCCCGCGGCGGTCACTTCGACCTCCTGCGCCCGCCCGAGCCTGGGACTCGAGTTCTCCACCTCCACCACGACCTTCTGCTGCTGGCGGAACCAGCGCGCGCTCAGGATGCGCACGTCGCTCTCTGCGAGCCGCTGCTTCTGGTTCAGGTAGACGACATGGGGCAGCTCGACGCGGATGTTCACCCCGTTCGCGGTGCGTGCGCCCGTGATGGCGGCCCAGATCGTGAACCATGCGGGGACGCTGTCGGCCTTCGCGTCGTAGAAGACGGTGTAGGTCTGCCGGGGCTGCAGCCGGAAGCTGAGCGCGGAGATCGAGAGGTGGATGCGCGTGGTATCGAGGGGCTCGATGAGCACCTCGCCGTCCTCGCTGACCCGGAAGCCGCGCGGCTGGAGCACCACCGTGAGCGGGAAGACCGACTCGTTCGTCACGTTGAAGCTCGCGCTCGCCTTCTCGCGGAACTCGACCACCGGCGGGCTGATCGACTGCGCGTCGAGTGAACCTGCGAGCACCACGATGGCGAGCACGAGCGCGGCCGGCGCCCGGTGCCGTGAAGGGACGGCCAGGGACACGTCAGGATCTCCTGCGAAAACGCTGATGTCGATGAATGGCGACAGCAAATGTGGATGGGCGGCCTGCGGGGCGCAACGCGTCGTGAGGCGACTAGCTCAGAGCGCCAGGGCGCGAATCACGAGCGTGCCCGAATAGCTGCCCGTCGGGAGCGATACGCCGAGAAGATTGAGCCGCAGGTCGAGACGATTGGCCTGCTGGTTCTTTCGGACGGCGGCGGCGTTGCCGGAGATCGCATGCGTCCAGAGTATCAACGTGCCGCCGCTGACGCCGTTGGTGCTCACGCCATTTCCGGTGAAGGCCGTCCACGCAGGGGTGCTCGTGACCGCGGGGCCGACGTTGCTCGAGACTTGCCCCTGCACCCGGCTCGCGGCGATGGCGCCGTTCGGGCCCGACAGCGCGGCAGCTGGAATGGCGAAGTACGCGACGAGCGACAGGCTGCTCACCGTGTTGGGGCGAAAGTCCCAGGCGGTGAGGATCTGCACGGGCGTCGGGAAATTGGTGATGGCATTGGACAGCGATGGGCTGACGAGCGTCTGGACGTTGCCGGACTGCACGGTGACGGTGAGGGAACTGGACTGGTTCACGTTCAGCGTGATCGGCACGGGGCCGCCGATCACCTGGGCCGATACGCGACCCGTGCCGACGACGAGCGCGAGGATGGCGAGTGCCATGCTCACGCAGCATCGATCGGCGCGGGCGCGCATCGTCAGGATCCCGGGTTGTTGGCGCGGTGTGGTCTACTGCACGAGCAGGACGAGGTTCAACGTGCCGGTGTACGATCCGGCCGTCGGCGTGGCCCCCGTGGTGTAGTCCAGACCGATCGACATGGCGTCGGTGCGCGTGCTGTTCGGCGCCGAGGCCAGCGTCTGGGTAAAGAACTGGACCGCGTTGCTGTAGCCGCTGAACGTGCCGGTGAACGGGGCCGGCGTGTTCGCGCCGATCGCGCCGATCACGCGTGAGGTCGGAATGACGCCCGAGGCGCCCGAGAGCGCGTCGGTGGTGAGGAAGTAGCCGATGAGCTGGACGTTCGTCCCAGCCGAGGCGGGCTGGTTCCACGCCGTCGTGACGTTGAACGTCGGGAACGAGGTCACCATGCCGGCGGCGACGCTCGGAATCGTGACGGTGGGCGTCGACGCGGAGATCGAGATCACCGACGCCTGGGTCACGTTGAGCGCGACGCTGGTCGTGGCGGTGACCTGGGCGTGCGTCGCGGTCGCGACGAACAGGAGCGCCGCAGCGGCGGCGAGGGAACGCATGCGCTTCATGAACGAAGTCTCCGTGCCTGGGGTCCGGGATCGCCGACGGCAGCGTCGGCTGTGAATTCCGGAGGTGTTGAAGAACAAGGCACGTGCCATGGGCCACTTCGTCGACTGTCGACGATCGCGACAGTGCATCCAATCGATACCCTCCCCAATGACGCGGCACACGACGATCTGTGGTGCAAGGTCAGGCCCGAGGGGAGCTCCTGACCATCGGGCCGATGT
>JBJMOZ010000303.1:0-3129 GCA_045803465.1 Gemmatimonadales bacterium
CCCGCCGGTCACCATCACGCCGGCCACGACCGTCAGCATCGCGCCGACCGGTACCCCGCCCGCACCGGTGGCCGTCACGCCCCCGAAGAACGAGACGCCGAAGGAGAAGACGGATCGGCTGAAGAAGGCGTCGACCGACAAGGCCGGCAGCGATGCCGCGCTCGCGAAGGAGCCACGTGGCGTCGCGCGACCGGAGACCGTCTCGGCGCGGCCGCAGATCACGGCCATCGCGAACGTGGACATGGAAGAGCCGGAGCCCGCTGCCGCTGCGGCCTCGAGCGCGCCGTTCTCCGGGGGCGCCGCGCTACTGAACACGCCACGCGGTCCGGCGGGGCTCGCCCCCGAGGTGTCGCGCGATGTCGAGCGCGCCGTGACGAGCTACGCGCAGGCGCTCGCCAACGGCGACGCCGCCGCGGCCGTTGCGGCCTGGCCCGACATGCCCGAGTTCCGCCGCCAGCAGCTCATGCGCGACTTCGGCGAGGGCCTGCGCTATTCCACGCGCTGGAAGGTCACCGGCCTGAAGGTCGACGGCGGCAAGGCCACCGCGAAGCTCGGTGGCACCACCACCGACGTCCGGAACGGCCAGCTGGCCGGCTCGCGGGCCGTGGATGAAGAGATCGCATTGGTGAAGAAGGGCAAGGCCTGGCGCCTGAAGCAGATCGCGCAGTAGTCCGGCATCTGAACGGGAAGGCCTCTCAGCAGAGAGCCGAGAGACGCCATCTCTCGGCTCTCTGCTCATCCTAGATCTTGAACTGCTTCCCCATGCCGTGCAGGAAGTGCGGCTTGCCGTCCTTCCCGTCGGGGACGAAGCAGATCATCCCGTACTCGCCCGGGGTCAGGTCGACCGTGAACTGGGCCGGGCTCTCCCCCACCATTGGTGCGATGCCCCCTACAAGCTCGGCCGGCGGCGGACCGACGGGCTTCTCGCCCCACTGGGCGAAGTCGGAGACGGTCTTTCCCGGCGCGAGCTTCACCAGCACGAGCTCGTGCGGCTGACCCGGCGCCACCGTCACCTGCACGACCTGCCTGCCCGCGCGAAGCGGACGGTCGAAGGTGAAATCGAAGTCCTTGAGGGCGAGGTTCACATCCGCCTTGGGCATGTCGGGCTTCGCGTCACCCTTGCCGGTGACCATGACCTCCTTGAGCATGCCTTTCATGACGTGGGGCACCCCATCGGCCCCGGGAATCACGCAGAGCACCGCGTAGCGGCCGGGCTTCAGGTTGATCGTGGCGCTCGCCGTCCTGCCAGGAGCCGGGCCGTTCGGCCCACCGACCGGAACTGCCCATGTCGGCATGGCGTGGGCCTTCATGGCCTCGAGCAGGTCGGCGGCCCGCTTCCCGCCTTCGAGGCGGAAGAAGACGGCGTGATGCAGTTCCTTGCCGCCGTTGGTCATCTCGATCGTCGTCACTCCGGCCGGGATCGAGTCCGGTAGGGAGTAGGCGAATTCGCGTGCACTGATTCGGACGACGTTGGGCTTCGTGGAAGCCGCGAGGGACAGCGCAGCGATGGACGCAAGCGCGGCGGTCATGACCTTCATGGGACACCCCGAGTGCAAAGGTTCGAAGCTGCGTACGGAAGCGGAGCGGGCGATGTTTCATGCTGGGACGCGAGAGACTCCTCTGGCGCACCGATGAATTCTCACGGATTGTTCTAGGATGCCCGAGCAGCGGAACGAACGCCCATCGCAGGACCAGTACGACGTCTACGGGATGAGCCATCCCGGGCTCAAGCGTACACAGAACCAGGACCACTTCCTGATCGCCAGCCTGCACAAGGCGCTGGCCATCTACGGTACCAGTCTCCCGCGCGAAAGCATACCCATCATCAGCCGGCCGCGCGGCCTCATCGCGCTCGTGGCCGAGGGCGTCGGCGGCAGCACGGGGGGCGAGGAGGCGAGCCAGACCACGGTCGCCACCATCACGCGCTACCTGACCGATGCAGCCGACCTCTACACGCGGCTCGACCCCTCGTCGGAAGCGCTCTTCCTCGATCAGCTCAAGGCCTCGGTGGCGCGGAGTCACGAGGCGCTGCTCGAGGCCTCCGGCCGGGCCAGCGGCGGCCACGGCATGGCCACGACACTGACGCTGGTGATGCTCATCTGGCCCAAGGCGTTCATCGTGCACGTCGGCGACAGCCGTGCCTACCGCCTGCGCGACGGCCAGCTCGAACTGGTGACGCGCGACCAGACCATGGCGCAGGCCATGGTGGATGCCGGCGCCATCACGCAGGAACAGGCGGAGGCGTCGCACCTGAAGCACGTGCTGTGGAGCGCGGTGGGCGGCCGAGAGGCGGCACCCGAGGTGCGCACCCTCGATTGCGAGCTGACGGACATGATGCTCGTGTGCAGCGACGGCATCACCAAGCACATCTCGGACGACGAGATCCGCGAGCACATGCTGGCCCACCCGACGTCGGAGGCGATCTGTCGCGCGCTCACCGACCTGGCGCTCGAGCGGGGCGGGAGCGACAACATCACCGTCGTCGTGGGGCGCATCAAGCCGATGGCCGACAAGCCGACGGAGAGCGCGGGCATCTTCCCGTGATTCAGCCCAGCAGCACGTCCCGGATGTAGCCCGAGGGCAGCGTACCCTGCCCCATGAAGCGCTCGTGGAAGCGCTTCAGGTCGAAGCTCGCGCCTTCCTTCTCCTTCATCGCCGCGCGCAATCCCGCGATCTCGTTCTTGCCGAGATTGTAGGTGATGGCCTGCGTGGGCCACTTGGAGTAGCGGTAGATGGCGCGGCTGGCGCCTTCGAAGACCGCCTTCGCCGCCGGATCCTTCGCGGCGCGTTGCCGAGCGCCGGGCAGGAAGTCCACGTGCTCGGCGAAGTAGTCGATGGCCTCGTCGAACGTCATGCGGCCGCTGTGCAGTCCGGTGTCGACGCGCACGCGCACTGCGCGCATCAGCTGGCCCTGCAGCATGTACATGAGCTCGGCGGGCGTGTAGAAGCCGTCGGGCTTGCCCGATGACGCCTCCGCCATGAGCTCCTCCGAATAGAGCGCCCACCCCTCCGACGCCATCGAGTCGGACCACATCGACGAACTGTCCTCGACCGCCCCCGGCGTGTACCAGCGGATGTTCGGGATCTCCTTGGCGTGCTGCGTCATGTACTTGTAGTGCCAGTCGTGCC
>JBJMOZ010000316.1:0-6957 GCA_045803465.1 Gemmatimonadales bacterium
CACTGTCGTCGGGCACGCTCGCGACTTTCTACCAGACCTACGTCACCAGCATCGTGGCCGACACCGCCGTGCGGAACGTGATCACCCGCGGTGCCGTGACCACTGCCTACATCCCGGAAGCGCCCGACCCGGCCCCCGGCCCCGGACGGCTCGTGGTCGGCGGCGCGCCCTCGACACGCGCGCTCATCCGCTTCGAACTGCCGGACGTGATCCGGGACAGCGCCACCATCGTGCGGGCGCGACTCGAACTCGAGTTGACCGAGCCCGTCAGCGGCCTGCCGAACGATCCGGCCGAGATCACCGCCAGCGCCATCCTCATCGATGTCGGCGCCAAGTCGCCGCTGCTGACGGGACTGGTCGAGGTCGATACCGTGCTGACCGGCCAGACCAGCCGCATCGAGATCGAGCTGCGGCGCATCGTGGGGCAGTGGCAGGGCAGCAACGCCCGACCGCCGGCCGTCTTCCTCATCATGGAGCCCGAGGCCTCCACGTACTCGCTGCCGCTGATCGTCTCGACGTCCGATCCGGCACGTGCACCGCGGCTGCGGATCGCGTACGTGCGGCGCTACCCCTTCGTGAACCCGTAAGTGCGCCGCCTCCTCGTCCTCGCCATCGCGCTCGTCTGGCCCGCGGCCCTCGCTGCGCAGGCCTCGATCTTCGGCATCCGCGGGCCCGGGCTCCCTGGGCGCCCCTACTCGGCGCGCGCCGTCGCCACCGGCGGCTCCTTTGCGCTGTTCGACGGCGAGAGCAGCCTCGGCCCGAATTCGCTCGGCTTCGTGGGCGTCGCCACCGGCACCTTCACCACGCTCGGTGACTATCGCTCCGTCTCCACGCCCGCCGGCGACGACAACCTGCGCACGGTGCGGTTTCCGCAGACGATGGTGACGACGCCGTTCTTTCAGGGTCGCCTGGTGGCGGGCCTGAGCGCGTCACTCTACACCGACCGCGACTACGCCATCGTGACGGTCGACACCACGACGCTGTTCGACGAGCAGGTCATCCAGCTCGACTCGATCGGCGCGAGGGGCAGCCTCAGCGACTTCCGCTTCGCGGTGGCATACCGTGGGCTGCCGCAGACCACGGTCGGGCTCGGGGTGCACTTCATCACCGGCGTGGCTCGGCAGACGCTCGTGCGGCGGTTCATCACCGACTCGTCGTTCACCGCCGTCGTGCAGCGTGCGGAGGTCGCCGGCTCGGGTCTAGGGCTCTCGCTGGGCGGAACGCGCGCGTTCGGGCAGCAGCTGTGGATCGGCGGCGTGGTGCGAAAGGACTTCCGTCTCTCGCTCGACTCCGACTCCAGCGACGCGGGCAGCTTCGCGCTCCCTTGGACCTTCGCGGGCGGTGCACGCTACCGCATCGCGCCGCGGTTCGACGTGGCCGCGCAGGCGACGTACCGCACCTGGTCGGCGGTGGACAGTTTCCTCGTGGCCGGCGGTGCGCCGGGCGCGGGCAACACCATCGACCTGAGCGTGGGTGCCGAGATGGTGCAGAGCGTCCAGCGGCCCGGCAACCTGCCGGTGCGCCTCGGCCTCCGCTACACGACGCTGCCGTACCTGACCACCGCCGGCAGCCAGCCATACGAGTACGCCATCTCCGGCGGCACCGGTCTGCGCTTCGCGCGGGACCGCGCCGGCGTCGACGTCACGCTCGACAAGGTGTGGCGGAAGGACGGCGAGGGCCGCAAGGAGAACGTCTGGCTCATCTACGTGGCGGCAAGCCTCCGTCCCTGACGGCGTACCCCGGGCCCCCGGCCGTGGCTATCTTCTCCCGGCTATGTCGCGACGCATCTACATCGAGACCTACGGCTGCCAGATGAACGTGGCGGACACCGAACTGATGTTCGGCGTCCTGCTGCGCGATGGCTACGAGCGCACCGACGTCCCCGATGACGCCGACGTGATGCTGGTCAACACCTGTGCCGTGCGCGACAACGCGGAGCAGCGCGTGGTGGGCCGCGTCGGCGAACTGATGCGCTACAAGCGCGCCGGCGACGTGCTGGGCGTCGTGGGCTGCATGGCCCAGCGCCTCGGGCCGACGCTGCTCGCGCGGGTGCCGCGGGTGGATCTGGTGGCGGGACCGGACGCCTACCGGAACCTGCCCGAGCTGCTCGCGCAGGCCGCGGCGGGGCAGCGGGTGGCCGACACCGAGTTCCGCTCCTGGGAGCACTACGAAGACGTGCCTCCGGTGCGCGACGGCGCCCCCACCCAGTTCGTCACCGTGCAGCGCGGCTGCGATTACAAGTGCACCTTCTGCATCGTTCCGTATACGCGCGGACCGGAGCGCAGTCGTAAGCTGGACGACGTGGTGGCCGAGGTGCGCCGGCTCGTGGCGTCCGGGGCCAGCGAGATCACGCTGCTGGGCCAGACGGTCAACAGCTATCACGACGGTACCGCCGATTTCGCCGAGTTGCTGCGGGCCGTGGGAGCCGTCGATGGCCTGCGGCGTCTGCGCTTCACGAGCCCGTACCCCACCGACTTCACGCCTGGCGTCATCGAGGCGATGGCGACGGTGCCGGCCGTCTGCGAGCATGTGCACCTGCCCGCGCAGAGCGGTTCCGACGCGGTGCTCCGGCGCATGCTGCGCCGCTACTCGCGGGCGCAGTATCTCGAGGTGCTCGCGTCGCTGCGCTCGGCGATCCCGGGCCTCACGTTCACGACAGATCTCATCGTGGGCTTTCCCGGCGAGACGGACGCGCAATTCGAGGAGACGCTGTCGCTGGTCGCCGAGGCGGATTTCGACGACGCCTACACCTTCAAGTACTCGGTGCGCGACGGCACGCCTGCCGGTCGGATGAAGGACCACGTCGACGACGACGTGGCGTCAGCGCGCCTCTCGCGCCTCGTGGACGCCGTGCGCGACAACGCACGGCGCAAGCACGCCGCCCGTGTGGGCGAGGTGCACGAGATCCTGGTCGAGCGCCCGGCCAAGCGCGGCGACCTCATGCTCGGGCGCACCCGCACCAACCTCTCGGTGCTCGTGCCGCTCGACCCCCGAACGATGGGCGAGTACCGTCAGGTGCAGCTCACCGGCACCACGGGAATGACCTTCACCGGGGTGCCGCATCGGCCCCAGCTGGCGGTGCTATGATCAGGAACATGGTCGAGGATCACGTGCGCACCTCGTTCGAGGCGCTGCGCTCGCACTTCAAGGACTTCTGCGGGTGCGAGCTGTGCGTGGAGGACGTGCAGGTCTTCGCGCTCAACCGCATGCCGCCGCGCTACGTCACCTCGCTCGAAGGGCAGGCCATCACCGAGCTCGCGCTGGAGAAGCAGCAGCATCGCGCCGAGATCGACGTCGTGGTGATGGAAGCGCTCCGGAAGATCTCGCTGGCGCCGCGCTGCAAGGCGCGCGAGCGGCGCAGCGGGTGAGACCGCCGCCGCTCGTCGTGCTGCTCGCGCTCGCCTATGGGGCCGGTCTTGTGACCGGCCTCTCGCGTTTTCAGGCGCAGGGTTGCGTTGCATTCGTGGTGCTGGCGCTCGTGCTGCGCACGCGCCAGGTCACGTGGCTAGTGCTCGCCGCCGGCCTTGGCATCGTGGCGGCCGCGACCGCGCGATGGCGCGCGGAGGGCAGTTGCGCGTCGCGGCTTCCGGCGACGCGGCTGGCCGTGGAGCTGCGACTCGAGGAGCCCGTCGGTCCGGAGGGCGGTCTCGCGCGCGCAGTGCCGCACGCCGTACGCTGCGCGGGAGCCGTGCTCGTGCGCTGGCCGCGCCATCACACACTCGCCGCGGGGGCGCTCGTGCAGGTGCAAGGATCGTGGCTTCCGGACACGTCACGCTGGCGCCCGCCGGGCGGCCTGCTGCTCGCCGACGCTGTAGGTGAACGAGGGCGGGCCGCGACGCACTCGGACGTTGTAAGGGGCGCCGCCGCCCGGGCGAGCGCCGCGCTCTACGGTCCGCGTGCGCCACTGGTCGACGCGCTCGTCATCGGCCGGCGCAGTGCCATGGACCGCGACCTGCGCGACGCCTTCGCGGCGTCGGGCCTCGTGCACCTGCTGTCGATCTCCGGTTTCCACGTGGGCCTGCTCGCGGCCTGGGTGGTGCTCATCGCGCGAGCGCTGCGTGCACGACGGGGGACGGCGCTCGCGCTCGGTGCGGCGCTCGCCACCGCGTACGTCGCTTTCTTGGGCTGGCAGGCGCCGGCCGTGCGAGCGGTGGCGCTGCTCTGGGTGCTGGTGATGCTCCGAATGCGACAGCGTGCCGTCGATCCCGATGCGCTGCTCGCCGTGACGGCGCTCGTCGTGCTGCTCGCCGATCCGTGGGCCATCACCGATCTCGGCGCGTGGCTCTCGGTGCTCTCGCTCTGGGGCGCCGTGCGCTTCGCGCGCTGGGCCGCGGCGCGCGGCGGCTCGTCGTGGGGCTGGCAGGCGCTGGCGTCGTCGGTGGGCGCCACGATCGCCACCGCGCCGCTCACGGCGGCGACGCTCGGCGCGGTGGCGCCCGTGGGCATCGTGCTCAACTTCGCCGCGATCCCGGTGGCGGCGGTCGCGGTGCCGGGCGTCATCGCAAGCCTGCTGGCGGCACCGCTCTCGATGGGTGTTGCCGGCGCACTCGCGGCAGGCTCAGGTCTTGGGCTCGACGCGCTCGAGTGGCTTGCGCGGCTGGGCGCCGGCGTGCCCTTCGGGCACTTGGTGGTCCCGGCAGGCCTCGACGCGGCCTGGCCCTGGGTCCTCGCCCTCCTGGCGCTGTGCTGGGCCACCCCGCGCCACCACGGTCTCGGGCTGGCCAGCGAGCGAGCGGCCTGGGCCTCGGCCGCGGCGCTCTGGGCCGTGCTGCTGCTGCCGATGCTGCGAGGCGCCGCCGGACGGGAGGCGGGCCTGACGTAACATTTTCTCGAAGTCGGGCAAGGGGACGCAGCCGTGATCCTCACGCCAGGCGGGCATGCCGTGATGGTGGACGCGGGACCGCGCAACGAACGCTTCGATGCCGGCCGGCGCACCGTGCTCCCGTTCCTCGCGCGCCACGGCGTCCGGCGCCTCGAGGCACTCGTCATCTCGCACGGGCACGCCGACCACGTGGGCGGTGCGCTGGCGTTGCTGCAGGGGCTTCCCGTCTCGGTGGCCGTCGAGCCCGAGGCGCCCGTGTCGGACGCGGCCTACCTCGAGTTCCTGCAGGGGCTCGCCGCCTCGGGCACGCGCTGGGTGGCCGGCCAGCCCGGCCTCGCCTTCGAACTGGACAGCGTGCGATTTCGGGTGCTTCATCCGGACACCACGTGGGCGGGTTGGACGGCCGACGTGAACGACGACTCGGTGGTCCTGCTGGTGGAATACGGCGCTTTCCGGGCCCTGTTCACCGGCGACGCCGGCGTGGCGGTCGAGAAGGCGTTGCGCTCGCGCATCGGTCGGGTCGATCTGCTCAAGGTGGGACACCACGGAAGCCGGACCAGCACCGGCGACGCCTGGCTGGCGGAACTGTCGCCGAGGCTGGCGGTTGTGTCGGTGGGTACCAACACATACGGCCACCCGGCGCCCGAGGTGCTGGAGCGCCTCGGCGCACATCATGCGGACATATGGCGCACTGACCGGGAGGGGACCATCAGCGTGGTGACGGATGGCCGACAGGTGCGCGTGACCGGCCGCCAACGCACGGTGACCCTCGACCTCCCCGCCGTCCCGGCGGACCACCGGGACCTCAGCCCCAGGTAGCCCCATGCGCACCTCCGTCACGACCATCGAGCGATACATCCTCGATCAGGAGCGAAATTTTCCGCACGCCACGGGCGAATTGTCGAACCTGCTGTACGACATTGCCCTGGCCACGAAGATCATCGCCGCCGCCATCCGCCGTGCCGGCCTCGTGGACGTCCTGGGATCGGCGCAGAACCGCAACGTGCAGGGCGAGGATCAGCAGAAGCTCGACATCCTCGCCAACGAGGCCCTCAAGAACGCGATGAAGCACACCGGCCGCGTGTGCGTCATGGCTTCGGAGGAGGATGAGGAGATCATCGGCATCCCGCCCGAGTATCCGGCCGGCAAGTACGCGGTGCTGTTCGATCCGCTCGACGGCTCCTCCAACATCGACGTCAATGCGCCCGTCGGCACCATCTTCAGCATCTACCGGCGGGTGAGCCTCGAGGGACGCGGCACGGTGGCCGACGTGCTGCAGACCGGCAACCGGCAGGTGGCGGCGGGCTACGTGATCTACGGCTCCAGCACGATGCTGGTGTACACGACGGGGCAGGGGGTCCACGGCTTCACGCTCGATCCCACGATCGGTGAATTCCTGCTCTCCCATCCCGACATCGTCACGCCGCCGGTCGGCAAGTACTACAGCGTCAACGAGAGCCACTTCGCGCGCTGGGACAAGGGCACCCAGATGGCGGTGCGCGGTTTCCACGGCGACCTGCCGGAGCTCATCAAGGGCAAGAACAGCCGCTACATCGGCTCGCTCGTGGCCGACTTCCACCGCAACCTGATCAGCGGCGGCATCTTCATGTATCCCGCCGGCGTGAAGAGTCCTCGGGGCAAGCTGCGCCTGCTCTACGAATGTTCGCCGATGGCCTTCATCGCCGAGCAGGCCGGCGGCGCCGCCACGGACGGCCTTCGCCGGATCCTGGACGTCGTTCCCCAGCAGCTGCATGAGCGTTCCCCGCTCGTCATCGGGTCGAAGCAGGACGTGGCCTTCGTGGCCGAGATGCTCAAGCGGGCGCAGATACCGGAGCCGGTCGGGGTCGAGTAGGCAGGACGGCAAAGGGAGCGCCTGCCGCGCGCGCCGCGCAGCCCTGCTCAATGCGAGGAGCGCGCGCCCCCTGCTCATTGCGAGGCCGCGCAGCGGCCGCGGCAATCCCGGTGCATCGGAGCGGAGTCCACTCGACCGTCCAAAGGGCCCCGCTCTTGTTCACGGGATTGCTTCGTCGCTGCGCTCCTCGCAATGAGCAGCGGTGGGGCGACCGCCTGGTACGGGCCGCTCGGTCAGACCCCCCTCCCCGAGTGCGCCGACGACACCTCGGCGCGCTGGTCAC
>JBJMOZ010000047.1:0-3894 GCA_045803465.1 Gemmatimonadales bacterium
GCGCGACGTCGATGGAGGCCACTGAAATGCGGCGCCGGTTCGACGACGACGAGGAAGAGTTCGAGAGCGGCTTCGACCTCGAGGAAGATGAGGACGAGGACCTCGAGGACGACGACGAGGGAGAGGACGACGAGGACGACCTGGACGAACTCGAGGAGGACTTCGAGAGCCTGGACGACTTCGACGAGGAAGACGATCGCTGACCATCCGGTTCAGCGGCGCCTGGACGCGCCGGCGGGGCGGCCTTCGGGTCGCCCCGCTTCGTTTCGGCGCTAACTTGCGGCACAGATGATCCTGGCGCTCCTCGCCGTCCTCGCCCTGCAGGACACCACCTGCGCCTCGGCCGCGCTCTGCGATCTCGTCGCCAGGGCGGCGGCCGCCAATCGGGCGCTTCCGGCATCGAGCTACACGGCCCGCATCGAGACCGAGGCCGCAGTGATCGGGGTGCGGGAGCGCTGGGTGGACGGGCCCTCCTCCGTCGACCAGGTGGCGAGTACCGTGCGCTGGGACCGGGACGGCACGTTCGCGCAGGAGATCATCGCCACCCGCAGCGCCACCACCACGCTCCCGATCAACCGCATCCGCTACCTGCTGCTGGGGTGGATCACGCCCATCACGACCGGCGACCGGCTGCCCGTCTTCGGGCGCCAGCTCGGCATGGCGGAACACTTCACCTGGCCGCCCGAGGACACCACCAGCGTCTACGCCCGGCATCCGCTCGCGTCGGATCGGGCGTCATTCTATCGCTTCACCAAGGCCGACACGGTGACGTGGCGCGATCCCTCCGGCGGCGCGCATCAGGTTGCCCGCATCGCGGTGCAGTCGCAGCCGCCCGAGCAGGGACAGTCGCTGCTGTTCGACGGCGAGCTGTGGGTGGAGCTCGACGGCATGCACCTCGTGCGCCTGCGCGGCCGGCTGGTGAACCTCAACGCGCCGCCGCTTGCCGGCGTGGCGCAGCTGATTCGTGCACCCGACCGCTCCTATCTCGACCTGCAGAACGCTCCGGTGGACGGCGTGTGGCTGCCGGCGCTGCAGCGCTTCGAATGGGTGCAGGTGAAGCCGCTCACCGAGGCGCCGTCGGGTGGCCTGCGGGTCGTGACACGGTTCCGCGACGTGCAGGTGGCGCCGGCCACCGTGCCCCCCGGGGCCGTGGACCGCGCGCCCGCCTACGCACTCACCGCGAAGCCCGACGTGACGCTCGACGACCACGACGAGGAGTTCGCGCCCCTCGGAGCGGAGGCCGACAGGCTCGAGCTCACCGATTTCGACGACGTGCGCCTTGGCGAGCCGGGCGAGCCGCGAGGGCGCGCCTTCGGCCTCGTGCAGGCCTATCCCGGCGAGGCGATGCGACTCAACCGCATCGAGGGCATCTTCCTCGGCGCGGCCGCGTCGTACCGGCCGCGGCGCGCCCCGGAGGGCACCGAATTGCATGCGGGGCTCGGCTACGGGTTCTGGGACCACCAGGTGCGCGGGAACGTCATGGGCTCCTGGCAAACGGGCTCGTTCACGCTCGGCGCGTTCGCCGGTCGATACCTCGACCACGCCAACGAGTTCATGCCCCAGTTCGCCAACCCCGCCATGGCGGCGCTGTTCTCGCGTGACAACTGGGACTACGTCGACCGTCGGCAGGCCGGCGTGCAGGTGGGGTGGAGGCCGACCAAGGGACACGGCGGGCGCGCCGAGTTGAGCGTGGCCGCGGCGCGCGACGACAGCGTCACGCGCAACCTCGACACGTCGCCGTGGGTCGGTTTCATGCGCAACAATCGCGGCATCTACGAGGGCGACTACGTGCGCGTGCGCGCAGTCGTGGACCTGCGCCCCGACATCGGCGTCAACTTCGTGCGCGACGGCGTGGGCCTGCGGGTCGAGGGCGAGCTGGGGAACGGCAGCACGATCCGCTACGAGCGTGTCGTGGCGCGCGCACTGGCGCGGAAGAACTTCTCGTTCATGTACGTCACGTCGCAGCTGCACTTCGGCAAGGTGTGGGGCGATCGGCTGCCGCCGCAGCAGTTGCTCGAGATGGGCGGCGCCGTCGGCCTGCCGGGCTACGACTACAAGGTGTGGGCCGGCGACATCGCCGCGCTGGGCCGCGTCCGGTTCAGCTTTCCGCTGCCGTGGTTCCGCCAGCCGGTGCCCCTTGGCGGGGGGTTCGCGCTGCCGTCGCTCGGGCCACAGCTCTCGGCGGGCGTTCAGGCAGGATGGACCGACGTCACCACGCCGGCTACCGAGCGCGCGATGGCTGCGCTCGGGCCCTACTTCGACACGGGCACGGGCGGACCGGTCGTCGACCCGGTCACGGGTGACGTCCGCCCCGCGTCGACCATCTCGGATGGGATGCGCATGTCGGTGGACCTGCGCCTGACGCTGTTCAACGACGCCCTCGGCGTGGCCGTCGCACGGCCGATCGCCTCGGACAAGGGAGTGGTGGTGATCTTCGTCTGGGGCCAGCAGTTCTGAGCCGGGGCGGTGCCCCGGCTCCGAGTCTTCGCTCGCCTACTTCGCGTTCGCCGCCGGTACCTTCGCCATCAGGTCCGTCGCACCATCGTTCAACTCCTGCTGCGTCGGCGCCCGGCCGCGCGGCTCGCCCACCCACGTGGCGCGCCAGGCGAGCTTCTTGGAGTTCTTGTCCACGAGGTCCAGGATGAACGTGCCCTCGGTGATCGTCACGGGCGCCGTCGAGGTGGCGAAGCCGCCGCCGTAGCCCCAGCCCCAGCCGTACCCGTAGCCCCAGCCCCAGCCCATGTAGGGATCCATGACGGGCGTCGTGGTGGTGACCATCTCGACGTCCTTCTTCACGTTCCAGAAGTAGCGCACCACGAACTCGGCCTGCTCGATGTCGTAGACCCGCTTGTAGCCCTTCTTCGCCATCTGGCCGTCGATGGCCTTCTGGATGCGGCCCTGGACGATCGTGTTCGAGGTCTGGGGGTCGACGTCGGCGCCCTTGGGCTCCTCGGGCGGATAGGCGTAGGTGGCCCCGGCAGGGATCGGGACGGTGTCGTCTCGATCGAACTGGATGTTGGGGCCACAAGCGGCCAGAACGACGGCCGCAGCGGTCGCGAGCGCACGACGTGTGAACATGATGACCTCAGGGTATGGAAACGGTGGCCGCATGAGTGGGCCCCCTCTCCATGAAGATAACGCCGCCCCGGCTCCGGCAGACCTGTCAATTGGGTCAGGGCAGGGTCTTGTGGTCGCCATCCTGGACACGCCGGACCAGGCCGGCTGCGCGCGCGACGCGAGGCTGAAGGCACGCGACTTGGAGCATCTGAACGGTGGGAACGAGGGCTCTCGCCCGGCCGGGCCCGGCGGCTTGTCGCATACGGGGCCACGGGTTAGCTTGCCCCTCCCCAAAGGGGCCTGTAGCTCAGTTGGTTAGAGCGCACGCCTGATAAGCGTGAGGTCGGAAGTTCAACTCTTCCCAGGCCCACTTCGTAAGACCTTGAGCCTCCTCGGTTTCCATGCCGCGGAGGCTTTCTGCTTTTGTTCAGTGTGACGATTGCTGCGACGATTGGTGCGCAGCCGAGCCGTTGTCGCTGGCTGAGCGCCTGACGCATGAGGGACGCGTCTTGGGAGGTCCATCACAACGGTTCGCTCTCCAGCTTTCAGCTGATCATATAAGCGAGACTTCATCAAGTGTCCTCTGGGTGTTCTCCCAGGTGACACTTGCGGAACACCATCAGCAAGCCTCTAGACTCATTCCGTCGCGCTTCGTCAGCGCCGACAGGGCATTTGCGAGGGAAGTCACCGTGTTCAAGCGGTGCCGGCCGTAGTGAGTTCCCGTACCTGGTTCTTCCTCCACATCGCTGCAGCGCCTTCATGCTTGCGGATCCCACCGCGAGCCGGAGCCGAGCTGCACCCTCTTGCCAGCGAGGCATCATGCCAAGTGTGAGTCGT
>JBJMOZ010000049.1:0-11882 GCA_045803465.1 Gemmatimonadales bacterium
GCACGACGCGGTGCTCGTGATCGGCGATGCCGCGCTGGCGCTCGAATCGCGCCGCCGGTACCCGTGTAGCGTGGATCTGGGCGAGGCGTGGAAGCTGTGGACCGGGCTGCCCTTCGTCTTCGCCGTCTGGGCGGCACGGCGCACCTCCGACCAGACCCAGGCGCGCGAGGTGCACGCACGGCTGCTCGAGTCGCGGGCGTGGGGCCTGCAGCACCTCGACCTGCTCGCCGACCAGGCCTGGGCCACGACGGGCGTGCCACGCGAGGTGTGTCGCGCGTACCTCGGCGATCTCGATTATGGCTTCTCGTACCGTCACCTGGCCGGCCTGACGGATTTCTTCCGGCGCCTGGCCCAGGACGGGCTGGTGCCGGACGGCAGCTTGAGCTTCATCAGCGCGGCCTAGGGACGGCCTCTCATGACCATCGATCGCAGCAGCCCCGAGTTCCGGAACTACCTCGACCTCTATCAGCACGCGCCACTGCTCGAGCTGGGCGCGCTCGCGGATGCGGAGCGGTGGCGGCACCATCCCGACTCGGTGGTGACGTACATCATCGACCGGAACATCAACTACACGAACGTCTGCGTGGCCGATTGCGGCTTCTGCGCCTTCTTCCGTCGGCCGAAGCATGGCGAGGGGTACGTGCTCTCGTTCGAGGAGATCGGCAGGAAGATCGACGAGTGCAAGGATGTCGGCGGCGTGCAGATCCTCCTGCAGGGCGGGCACAATCCGTACATCCCGTTCGAGTGGTACCTGGAGCTGATGCGGTACATCAAGCGGCATCATCCGATCCACATCCACGGTTTCTCGCCGTCGGAGGTCGTGTTCTTCAGCGAGCGCTTCCGGCTGCCCGTGGCCGAGGTGATCCGCGAGATGCGCGCGGCCGGCCTCGACAGCATCCCCGGCGGCGGTGGCGAGATCCTCGTCGACGCCGTCCGGCGGCGCGTCGCACCGAAGAAGGCGCAGACCGACGCGTGGCTCGGCGTGCAGGCGGAGGCGCACCGGCAGGGCATGCGCACCTCGGTGACCATGATGTACGGCATGGGCGAGACGGACGAGGACCGCCTCGAGCACCTGTTCCGCGTCCGCGAGGTGCAGGCGCGTACCGGCGGCTTCACGGCATTCATCTGCTGGCCCCTGCAGCCCGAGGGTACGCCGGAGATGTCCCATGTCCAGAAGACCGACGCGGTGACGTACCTTCGCACCCTCGCGCTCGCACGCCTCGTCCTCGACAACGTGCCGAGCCTGCAGTCGTCGTGGGTCACGATGGGGCACAAGGTGGGGCAGGTGGCGCTCCGCTTCGGCGCCAACGACTACGGCAGCCTGATGATGGAGGAGAACGTCGTGTCCGCGGCCGGCACCACGTTCCGGACCACCATCGCCGAGATCGAGCGCAACGTGAGCGACGCGGGCTTCACGCCACGGCGACGCAGGCAGGACTACTCGCTGGTGCCGCTGGAGGCCGTGGCAGCGTAGCCGATGGCCACCCGCGTCGGCATCGGCTATGACTCGCACCGGTTCGCGCCGGGCCGCCCGCTCATCCTGGGCGGCGTCGCCATTCCGCATCCGGTGGGCCTCGCCGGGCACTCCGACGCCGACGCGGTGGCCCACGCGCTCACCGATGCCATCCTCGGTGCCGCGGCGTGCGGCAGCATCGGCAGCCTCTTTCCGGATTCCGACCCGCGCTGGAAGGATGCCGATTCGATGGTACTCCTGCACGAAGCGTATGCCGTCGTGCGGCGGAGCGGATTCACGTTCGTGCAGGGCGACATCACCGTCATTGCTGAGGCGCCCAGGGTTGGACCGCACGCCGCGGCCATCGCCGCGCGGCTCGCGGAGATCCTCGAGGTCTCGCCCGGCGACATCGGCATCACGGGCAAGACGAACGAAGGCATGGGCTTCATCGGACGAGGCGAGGGGCTGGCCGTGATCGCCGTGGCCACCGTGGAGGGCCGCTGATCGAGGACGTGGTCGGCTGGCTTGCCACCCTTCCGCCGGCGGCGGTGTACGTCGTCCTCGCCGCACTCGCGTTCGTCGAAAATCTCGTTCCGGTCGTTCCAGCCGATGTGGCCGTCGCGCTCGGCGCCTTCCTCTCCCAGCGTGGTACCACCACGCCACTTCTCGTCTTCCTCGTGGTCTGGGTCTCCAACGTGGGCGGTGCGGTGGCCGTGTATTTCGCGGCGCGACATCTGGGCCGGCCGTTCTTCGCGACCTCCCTCGGACGGCGGCTGGTCTCGCCCAAGGGCATCGCGCGGATCGAACGAGAGTATCTGCGCTTCGGCGTGGCGGGCATCTTCTTCGCGCGCTTCCTGCCCGGCATTCGCGCCGTGGTACCACCCTTTGCCGGCATCTTCGGGCTCTCGTTCTGGCGCGCGATGCTGCCGATGGGTGTGGCGTCCGGCATCTGGTATGGCGGCATCACGCTGCTGGGCGTCTACCTGGGCGGTTCATGGGAGGCCATCGTTCGCGCGCTCGCCCGCTTGAACCAGGTGCTGGCGATCGTCGCCGGAATCGTGATCGCCGCGGTGGTCATCGTCATCCTGCGCAATCGCCGCGCTGCGGCCGAGGAGCCCCTGGTGCGCTCGGCAGAGGACGCGCTGGAAGCGTCGGCCGACGACGCAGGCGTCGATCCGGGCCACGCGGCGCAGCTGGTGCTGGGGATCGCCTACGAGGAGGAAGGGCTCACCCCCGCCCAGCGCGAAGCCGTGGCTCGTCATCTGCGCGAGCGGTGGGGGCTGCCGGCCAAGGCCGGCATCGCCGTCACCAGGCCGCCCGGTCGCCTCGCTGCGCTGGCACCGCGTCTCCGCGAACGCTTCAGCACCGGCCGTCGCCTTGCCCTCATCGAGGGCGTCTGGCACGCGGCATTTGCGGAGGGATGCCTTCCGGACGAAGAGGAGTGGCTCATGGGGCGCGCCGGCGAGCTGCTGGGCTTCTCGGCCGAAGAGATCGAGGGAATCCGAACCCGGCTCCGCGCTGCAGGCACGGAGTAGCGGCCACATGAGCTCACCGGCGGAGATTCGTGAGGAAATCAGCCACGACTTCTGGCTGGAGGGATTCCGCGATCACCTGTCGCTCGAGGCGGGCAGCAGCCCGCTCACCGTCGAGGCGTATCTTCGCGATCTCATCCGGCTGGGCGAATTTGCGCGCACCAAGGGTGTTCGCTCACCCTCCACACTCACGCGCCCATTGCTGCGCGACTTCGTGTTCCTCCTCAAGGACCTCGGCCTAAGCCCTGCCACGATCAGGCGTTCCGTGTCGGCCATCAGGACGTACTTCAGGTTCCTGCTCGCCGAGGGACAGGTGGCGACCGACCCCTCGGACCGGCTCGAGAGTCCCTCGCGCTGGCGGAAGCTGCCCGAAGTGCTCACCGTCCCCGAGATCGAGGCGATGCTCGCAGCCCCGGGGGTGGACGATCGGCTGGCGTGGCGCGATCGCGCGTTGCTGGAGCTGGCTTACGGCGCCGGCCTGCGCGTCTCGGAGCTCTGCGGGCTCGGGCTGCCGGACCTCGTGCTCGACGAGGGCCTCGTGAGGGTCTTCGGCAAGGGCGGCAAGGAGCGCCTGGTGCCGCTCGGTCGACAGTCCATCGGCGCCATCTCCGTCTACCTGCACAACGTGCGACCCGAGCTCGACAAGGGCCGCTCCAAGGGCCGCGTGCTGTTGAACGCGCGGGGCGAGCCGCTCTCGCGCGTGGGGGCCTGGGGTGTGGTCAAGAAGGCCGCCGAGCGAGGCAACGTGCAGCGTCGGGTGACGCCGCATACGCTGCGGCACAGCTTCGCCACGCACCTGCTGGAAGGCGGCGCCGATCTGTGGGCCGTGCAGGAGATGCTCGGCCACGCGGATCTCTCCACGACGCAGATCTACACGCACGTCGATCGCGAGTACCTGCGGTCCGAGCATCGCAAGTACCATCCGCGCGCATGAGACGCCTCGCCTGCCTCGTGCTGCTCGCGGGCTGCGCACACTATGCGCCGCAGCCGCTCGACACGCCGGCGCTCGTCGAGCAGTGGCGCAGCCGCTCGCTCGCCGACACGGCGCTGCGGCAGGCCGTGACGGAGCGCGCCGGAGCACTCGAGAACGATGCCTGGAGTTCTGCACAGTTGGCGGTGGCGGCGCTGCTGCGACATCCGGAGGTCGCTGAAGCGCAGGCTGCCTTGGACGTCGCACGAGCGGGCGAGGTGAGCGCCGGCGCCAGACCGCAACCGGGGGTGTCGGGAGAGATTGGACGGGCGACCGATCCCGGTCCGTTCGAATCGCCGTGGTTCGGCAGCGTATCCGTCTCGGTGACCATCGAGCTGGGCGGCAAGCGCGGGGCACGCATCGCCGCGGCGCGGGCCCGTACGGCACGTGCTGCCGTCGACCTGACAGGTGCAACCTGGGCGGTCGCGCTGCGTGCCCACGAGGCGCATGCCGCCACGCTGGCCATCGACTCGCTCGCGGCCGCCGTGGATGCTGAGCGTGCAAGTCTCGCGACGGTGATCACGTCGGCGCGGCGACGGCTCGAGGCCGGCGAAGTGGCGAGCAGCGAGGTGGCACGGCTGACGAGCGAGCAGGCGACGCTCGAGATCGAGCGCAGCCGCATCGATGGGCAGCGGGAGGGCACTCGACAGGACCTGGCCCGCGCGCTGGCTCTGCCGCGGTCACACCTCGGTGACATTGCGCCGAGACCTGATCGCGCGGACGGGTGCCGTGTCACCGAAGCCATGCCGCTGGAGACGTTGGAATCGCGTGCGCTCACGCAGCGCGCGGAAGTGGGCCGCTCCCTGGCCGGGTACGCCGAGGCGGAGGCAGCGCTTCGGCTCGAAGTAGCCCGATCGTGGCCCGATCTGGTGCTGGGCCCCGGCTTCGTGTGGGACGGCGGGGTGCACCGCTGGAATCTGCTCGCGTCGCTGCCTGAGCTCATGCTGAATCGCAACCGTGGTCCGATCGGAGAGGCCACCGCGCGGCGTGCAGCTGCCGCCGTGCACGTCGACGCCATGCAGCAGGAGGTGCTCGCCGACGTTGCCACGGCTCGCGCCGCCTGCGCGGGTGCCATACGCGAGCTCGCCACCTCCGATTCCGCGGTGAGCGCGCTGGCGCACGAGGCGGCGGTGGTGGCCGGCGCAGTGGAACGTGGCGAGCGAGGTGAGCGCGACCGTCTCGCCATCTCGCTGGTGCAGGCGCGCGCGGGGCGGGAGCGGCAGCAGGCGGCCGCACGCGTCGCGCAGGCGGGACTCGCGTTGGAACGGGCCGTGGGCGGCTGGCTGGCGGATCCGGCGCCGCTGCCCGCAGCGGAAACGGAGGTGAGACCATGATGCGTCGGACCATGACCATGCTGGGGCTGGCCGGGATCGTGCTGACCGCCTGCAATCGCCGATCCGGAGCGGACGATGCGGCGGACACGGAGGCCCCCGTCGCCTCCGCGAGCCGCCTGCAGAACGTCGACGGCGCGGCGATGGTGGTGCTCGACTCGTCGGACGAGCGCCGGCTCGACCTCGCGGTCACGACGTTGACGTCGCGCACCACGTCACCCGCGGTGATTCTCACCGGAGAGGTGGTGGCGGATTCCTCGCGAACGAGCGTCGTCCGCGCACCGATCGCCGGACGGCTCTTTCAACCCGAGGGCACGCGTTGGCCGGCATTCGGCGAGACGGTGCGCGCCGGCCAGGTGCTGGCCCAGGTGTCCGACGCGCGGCCGCTCGCCGCTGCGGTCGGCGGGGTGGTGACCCGTGTCGCGGCGCGCCCAGGCGAGCTCGTCGATGCCGGGCAGGCGTTGCTCGAGGTCACCGACTTCTCGTCGCCGCTGGTGCGCGTGGCGTGGTCCGCCGACGCGCCACCGACGCCGCCGGTCCGCATCACGGTCACCGGTATCGACCGCACAGGCGCGCAGGTCGAGGCACGCCTCGAGGGCCCCGCGCTCGAGGCCGATCCCCTCACGCGGCTGCCGGCATGGCTCTACCGCGCGGCGCGACCCTGGCCCGGTGCGCGTCCGGGGCTGCCGGTGTCGGCGGCCGTCGCGATGCCGGGCGCGAGTGGACGGGGCGCGTTCGTCCCCCAGGCAGCGGTCGTACAGTGGGATGGCCTCATCTGGGTGTTCCGCCGCCGTGGGACCGGGCAGTACGAACGCGTGCGCGTACCCGGCGCGCACGCCGTCGCCGGTGGCTGGCTGGTGCCCGACGGCGACGAGCTGTCACCGGGCGACACCGTGGTGGTGCGCGGCGCACAGGTGCTGCTTTCGGAGGAGTTCAAGTCGCGCGTGCGGGTGGGCGATGAGGTAGCGGAGTGAGCGAGCCTCGCGTGCGAACGTGCTGAGAGGCATCGTCCGGTTCGCGGTACGACAGCCGGGTCTCGTCATCGGGGCCGGCGTGGCCCTCGTGGCCTACGGTGCCATCCGTCTGGCCAACGCCGAGCTGGACATCTTCCCGGAGTTCGCGCCGCCGCAGGTGTCGATCCAGACCGAGGCACCGGGGTTCGCGCCGGATCAGGTCGAAGTCCTCGTCACCAAGCCGATCGAGGACGTGATCAACGGCGTCAACGGGATCGCCGTCGTGCGCTCGCAATCGATCCAGGGCCTCTCCGTGATCACCGCCGTGCTGAGCCCGCGCACCGACGTCTATCGTGCTCGGCAGGCACTGTCGGAACGACTGGTGGAAGTGGTGCCGCGGTTGCCGACCGGCATTCCGGCACCGGTCATCTCGCCGCTCACGTCGTCGTCGAGCACCGTGCTCGTCGCGGGCATCACCTCGAAATCGCGCTCTGCCATCGAGCAGCGCACCTTCGCCGATTGGACCATCAAGCCGCGCCTGCTGGCCACGCCCGGCGTGGCGAAGGTGGCCATCTTCGGCGGTGAGGTGCGGCAACTGCAGGTGCAGATCGATCCGGTCCGGCTGCGCGCCTTCGGCGTCGGCCTGGACGAGGTGCTCGACGCGACACGCCGCAGCACGGGCGTACGCGGCGCGGGCGTGGTGGAAGATGCCAACCAGCGCATCACCATCCGTGCCGAGGGACAGAGTGTCACGCCGGAGGCCCTTGGCGCCACGGTGCTGCGCGAGCGTGGCGGATCGGTCCTGCGACTGCGCGACGTGGCACGAGTGGCCGTCGGCGCCGAGCCCCTGGTCGGGGAAGGGGCGATCGATGGCGAGCGTGGCCTCGTCATCGTGATCTCCGCCCAGCTCGGTGGCAACACCAAGGTGGTGGGCCAGGCAGCCGAGCGTGCCCTCGAGTCGTTGCGCCCGGCCATCGAGGCCGAGGGGTTGGACCTGCATCCGCCCATCTTCCGGCCGTCCAATTTCATAGACCTGGCGCTCCGGAACCTCACCACCTCGCTGCTGCTCGGCGGCGTACTGGTGGCGATCATCCTGCTGCTGTTCCTGTTCGACGCGTACGCCGCGGCAATCTCGCTCACGGCCATCCCGCTCTCGCTGCTCGCGGCCACGATCGTGCTGGAGTTTCTCGGGTTCAGCATCAACACGCTCACGCTGGGCGGCCTCGCCATCGCGCTGGGCGAGGTCGTCGACGATGCGATCATCGACGTGGAGAACATCGCGCGCCGGCTGCGCGAGAACCGCCGCCGCGCCGCCCCGCGACGCGACGCCGACGTCGTGATCGATGCCTCGCTCGAGGTACGCACCAGCGTGGTGTACGCCACCTTCGTGGTGGCGTTGGTGTTCCTGCCCGTGGCGTCGATGACGGGAGTGCAGGGTGCCCTCTTCCGGCCACTCGCGCTGGCGTACATCCTCGCCACGCTCGCGTCGCTGGTGGTGGCGCTCACGGTAACGCCGGCGCTGACGCTGTGGCTCATCGCGCGCCGGACCCTGTCGACCGAGGACCCGGGGCCGCTCCGCTGGCTGCGTGCGCACTACGAGCGCCTGCTGCAGACGCTCACCGGGCACACCGGCGCCGTGGTGGCGACGACGCTCGCGCTCGTTGCAGCCGCCGTGATCACGCTGCCGTTCTTCGGCGCCGCCTTCCTGCCGGCGTTCCGTGAAGGGCACTACCTGATCCACATGTCGGCGGTGCCGGGCTCGTCCATCGCCGAGACGCTGCGACTCTCGCAACAGGTCACGGCGGCATTGAAGGCCGATCCTCGCGTGCGCGTCGTCGCCCCGCGCATCGGGCGAGCGGAGCTCTCCGAGGACACCTGGGGACCGCACTACGCCGAGCTCGAAGTGGATTTCGTACCGCTCAAGGGCGCCGAGGCCGAGCACCTCGAGGACGACCTTCGCTCGCTCCTCTCGCAGTTTCCCGGGGTCAACTTCGCCATTCGTGGCTTTCTCGCCGAGCGCATCGAGGAGACGCTCACCGGCTCCACCGCGGAGGTCGTGGTGAAGCTCTTCGGCGAGGACCTCGACAGCCTGGACCTCGCCGCCCGACGGACGTTGCTCGCCATCAGCCGTGTACCGGGAGCGCTCGATGTCCAATCCGACCCGCCGGCGGTCGTCCCCGAAGCCACCGTGCGGGTGCGGCCGGAACTGGCCGCGGCTCAGGGGCTGCGTCCGGACGAGATCCTTGCGGCCGTGGAGACTGCGACGCGTGGCACGGCCGTGACGCAGGTGTACGAGGGAAACCGCGCCACCGACGTGGTCGTGATCCTTGATTCCGTCTACCGGACGCGCCCGGAAGACCTGCTCGCGCTGCCGCTGTCCTCGTCATCCGGGCGCCTGGTCACGCTGGGACAGGTGGCAAGCGTGTCCCGCACGACCGGACGCTTCGCCATCGCGCACGAGGGGGCACGGCGCGTCCAGGTGGTCTCGGCGAACGTGCAGGGACGCGACGTCGCCGGATTCACCGACGAGGCGCGCGCGGCCCTCTCACGCCCGGGCCAGCTCCCGACGGGGGTCTACGCGGAGTTCGGCGGCACGGCGGCGGCACAACGGGCCGCCCAGCGCGAGCTGCTGGTGGACAGTCTGCTCGCCGCCGGCGCCATCGTCGCGCTCGTCTGGCTCGCCTTCGGCGAGTGGCGGCGCGTGGGGCTGGTGCTCGCCAACCTGCCGTTCGCGCTGGTAGGCGGCACGCTGGCAGTATTCGCCAGCGGGGCCGTGCTGTCGCTGGGATCCCTCGTCGGGTTCGTGACGCTGTTCGGCATCGCCACGCGCAACGCCGTCATGCTCCTGTCGCACTACGACCATCTCGTTCGTGCCGAAGGGGCGCAGTGGAATCTCGCCACCGCCGTGCGCGGCGCCTCGGAGCGGCTGGGCCCGATCCTCATGACCGCTCTCGTAACGGCGCTCGCCCTGCTGCCGCTGGCAGTCGGCAGCGGAGATCCCGGCCGCGAGATCGAGGGTCCCATGGCGATCGTGATCCTCGGCGGCCTCCTCACCAGCACGCTGCTGAGCCTGATCGTCTTGCCGGTGCTTGCGCTGCGCGTGCTGCGTCCCGAATGAACGACGGGCGTCGCATTGACACACCTCGGGCGCGCGGACAGTGTTGAATCCGCGACGATGGTACTGAGCCTCACGGGGCAGAAGGGAATGCCATGTACTTCAAGCAATTTCTCGACGAGAAGGTGGGCTGCGCGTCGTACCTGATCGGCTCGCGCCGGTCGCACGAGGCGGTGATCGTCGATCCCGCCGTCAGCATCGACCAGTACGTCGAGTTGCTGCAGCAGCGAGGCTTCGTGCTGAAGTACGTGATCGACACGCATGTGCACGCCGATCACATCTCCGGCGCGCGGCAGCTGGCCTCTCGATTCGGCGCCGAGTTGTGCCTGCACGAGTCGGCGAAGGTCGCGTACCCCTTCCGGGGCCTGCACGACGGGGAAGACCTGGCACTGGGCCAGCTTCGCCTTCACGTGGTGCACACGCCGGGGCATCGCGCCGAACTCATCTCGCTCCTGGTCATCAATCCCGAGCGCAGTCCCGAGCCGTCGATGGTGCTCACCGGCGACTCGCTGCTCGTGGGTGACGTGGGTCGCCCCGACTTCGGCGGCGGGGACCCGCGGCAGCAGTACGACAGCGTCACGCGGCTGCTGCGCCTGCCGGACTGGGTGGCGGTGTTTCCCGGGCACTTCGAGGGACCGTGCGGCAAGGGAATGTGCGGACGGCCAAGCACGACGATCGGGTTCGAGCGGCTGTTCAACAAGCTGGCCCGGATGGACCGGGAACCGTTCGTCGCCGCCATGACCGAGTCGGTGCCCGCGCGTCCTCTCAACATGACGGCGATCGAGGCGACCAACCGCGGCGCCGCCGACGCGCCGTGGGCGATGCTCACCGAGATCGTGCCCATCCCCGAGGCGAGCGTGGAGCTGCTCGAGCACCGACCGGCTCGCTCGCTGCTGCTCGACGTGCGCGAACCCGAGGAGCATGCCGCCGGGCACGTACCCGGCGCCGTGAGCCTGCCGCAGTCGGACCTCGCCAGCCGGATCGACGAACTGCCGCGCGACCGGCCGGTGTTCGTGATCTGCCAGGGCGGGATGCGCTCCATGCGCGCAGCGCAGTTCCTCCGGCAGGTGGGCTTCACGGAGATCATCAACGTGACTGGCGGCACCAGTGCCTGGGCCGGCGCCGGGAAGCCGCTCGAGCGTCAGGCCGCGGCGGCCCCGGCGCGCCGCATCATCGAGACGGAATGGGCACACGCCGGCGTCGGCGGCGCCGACCAGCAGTGATCGGCCTTCATGCGATCGAAGCGTCGCCGCTGCGCCGCCGTGTCGCGCTCGCCGCGCTCGGGCTCGTCGCCTGCGCTCCGGCGACCACTGCGCCAGCGCCCGCCCGCATCACGCGCACGGAGCAGGTGAGCGGTACGACCGCGCTGCTGATCGCCGTCAGTCCCGTGAACGAGCGCGTGGTGTGGGCTAGCGGCACGCAGGGTACCTGGTTGCGCACGGTGGACGGCGGCGCGACCTGGCAGTCGGGCCGGGTGCCCGGTGCCGACTCGCTGCAGTTCCGCGACGTCCACGCCATCGACGAGCGCACCGCATGGCTGTTGAGCATCGGCAGCGGGGACCAGTCGCGCATCTACCGCACCGAGGACGGCGGCGAGAGCTGGGAGCTGCAGTTCACCAATCGCGATCCGAAAGCATTCCTCGACTGCATGGGCTTCTGGTCGCCGACGCAGGCCATGGTGGTCAGCGACGCCGTGGACGGGCAAGTGGTCGTGCTGGGAACGCACGACGGCACACGCTGGGAACGCCTGCCGCCGGACGTGCTCCCCGCAGCGCCCGACGGCGAGGGCAGCTTCGCGGCGAGCGGCACGTGCCTGGTGACGCGGCCGGGCGGCCATGCCTGGATCGCCGCGGCCGATTCGCTCCGCTCGCGCGTGCTCCGCACCACCGATTTCGGTGCTACGTGGCGCAGCGACTCGCTGCCGCTCACCACGCGCGCCGGCAGCGGGGTGCAGTCCGTCGCCTTTCGCGACGCGAAGAATGGCGTCGCCCTGGGCGGCGGCACGACCGCGAAGCCGGAAGACGTGAACGTCGCCATCACGGCGGATGGTGGCCGCACATGGGCGCCGGGCGGGCGTGTGCCGCTCGCGAGCGGCGTGTGGGGCGGGGTGCCGGTACCGGACGCGCCCTCGACCTATGTGGCCGTGGGACCGAGTGGCGCGGCGTGGACGCGCGACGCGGGGCGCACCTGGGCACCACTCGACAGCGTCAATTACTGGAGCGTGGGGTTCGCGTCGCGGAATGCGGTCTGGGCCGTGGGGCAGCGGGGCCGCATCACGAAGTTCGCCGGATTCTGATCATTCGCCCGCCGACAACTCGTCGGTGAACTCCAGGCGCTCGAGTCGGCCGCCCAGCCATCGCACCACCAGCCAGCACTCCGCAAGGGCCACGACGCTGATCATCAGTCCGGTGCCGATGATGGCGCGGCCGCTCGATTCGGGCACGTCCGGCAGCAGCACGAGCGCCGGCAACAGCAGCACGCTTCCCGCCAGCATCGTCACGATCACGCCGAGCAGGTTGGTGCCGAGC
>JBJMOZ010000089.1:0-8564 GCA_045803465.1 Gemmatimonadales bacterium
TCGAGCACCTCCGCGTGCGACTTGCGCACATCGTCGAGCGTACCGGCCACGGGATCGTGGATCTCATCGAGCGTGCTGCGTCCGTCGGCACGGCAGCCGGCGAGCAGGAAGACACGGCCCTCCGCCTCGGGGTAGCGCGCAAGGATGCGCGCGAGATTGAGGCGGTCCATCACGACCAGCACGTCGGCGGTCTTCACATGCAGCGCATCGAGCATGGTGGCTCGGTGCGCAGCCAATGGCACGCCGCGCTCGAGGGCCGATTCCACCGCGCGCGGGTCGGCCCGCTCGCCGGTGCGAGCCGCCACGCCGGCGCTCATGACCTCGATGCGAAGCCCGCGCTCGCGCATCAGCTGCGCGAAGGCGGCGGCGGCGAACGGGCTGCGGATGATGTTGCCGTGGCAGATGAAGCTGACCGTGCGTGCGCGGCGCAGCGTCGCGCGCCACTCCGGCAGGCGGCGGAGCCGGGCTCGCACCGTCGCGCGAATCAATGCCCGTCGCTCGGATGGCGCCAGCAGGCCGAGCACGTAGCGCCAGCGGCGGACACCGGGCGGTACGAGACCGCGCAGCATGCTCCGCAGCGAGGTGCGGCTCACCGCCGGTCCCGCCAGGACCCAGCCAAGGCCCCCCTCCCGCACCGGCAGCAGGATCGCCGGTCCTCCCTTGGAATCCATGTGCGCTCCATCACGCTCAGGAGTTCATACACGCGGCACCCGCAGCCGGCGGCGCCGTCCCGAGCGCGCGTGCCTCGATGGCCCGCGCCACCAGCCCGGACACGAGTCCGGCCCCGCGATCGCTGAAGTGCGAATAGTCGGCGAACCACTGCGCTCGCGGAGAAGCGAGGAAGGGCTCGACGTCGACGAGCGTGACCCCGGAATCCGCCGCGACCCGACAGGTCACGGTGCGAAGCCGCCGGTCGAACGCGATCAGCACGTCCCCACTGGCGCGAGGATAGAAGCGCCTCCACGCGGTGAGCAGCTTCGTGTCGCGCGGCTCATCGTCCGAGAAGACGTTCACGTGGGCCATCAGCACTGGCTCGGCGCCGATGGCACGGATGGCACCCACGAGCGCCCGCAGGTCCTCGTCGTACGCCGTCACCCGATCCTCGGGGACGGCAGCGAGCACCCAACCGGCCGGATGCTCGCGGATGGACTTCGCGATATCGCGCGCACGGAGCCGAGTGGCGATCGTCCCCGGCAGCATCAGCTTCACCTGCTCCTGCAACCGCGGCAGCACCCGCAGATGGAAGGAGGGCTCGGGCACCGTCACCACGGTCGAGTCGGGCACGGCCGCGACGGGCCGATGGTCCATGAGGTACTGGACCGGCGTGGGATAGGCCACCACGTACGATGGCCGGTAGCGGGCGAGCCGGGCGCGCACGTTCTGGGTCAGCGTGGGCAGCGACATGCCGAGCATGGCGCCGTTGACCACCTCGAATCGTTCGATGCCCAGCTGGCGTCTCAGGCCATCGCGTGCGCCGAGCGAATCCTCGAGCTGGCGCGGGTACTCGCGGCCGGGGGACTCGCCGAGACCGAAGGTCTCGGAGGCGCCGACGGCGAAGATTCGACGGTGGCCAGGAGCCGGCACCTCGGTGATATCAGGCCCACGAAACCCGTGGTTGTTGAGCACGAACTTCCGGAACCGCGCGTTGGGACGGCCGTGCATGCCGTCCCGGTCGTTAACGATCAGGTCGGCCTGATCGGTGAAATTGGACATCACCGGAGTGCCGAAGCGGACGCGATCCTCGAGCCGGGTGGCGAGCTCGAGCGCTGCGAAGGCGACGGCGCCGAGCACCGCCACCTCCAGCGCGACGCGGAGAAGCCCATGCGGTCGCCGTGCCTGAAGCGGCGGCAACTCGGGCGTACGCGTCTCGACGGGACGTGCCGTCGGCCGGGGTGTGGCTGTCACACACCACCCCCACGGCCGAGCCGCGGCGACTGGACCAAGGAGCCTCGCTGTAAACGATTATTACAGTAGAACTTACGGTATAGCTGTTGCTATGCAATCGCCAGCAACTTCCTTGCCGTCAGTCGCTCCCACGCCGGGTGGATCCTCGGACCGATGCTCTTCAACAGCTTCGTGTTCCTGTTCGCGTTCCTTCCGGTCACCTATCTGGTGTTCTGGTCGCTGCGAAGTGCCCGTGCGCGCTACATCTGGCTCACGCTCACCGGCTACGTCTTCTACGGTTACTGGGACCCGCGCTTCACGCTGCTGATGGCGTTTTCGACGCTGGTGAGTTTTGCGGCAGGTCTGGGCTTCCTGCGATGGGATCACGACGAGCGGAAGCGGAAGCTGTGCCTCTGGGTCCCGATAGCAGTGGACCTCTCGCTGCTCGGATTCTTCAAGTACGCCGACTTCACGTTCGACTCGTTCCGATCGCTCGCGCACCTCGCCGGCGCCGACGTGCAGGTGCCGCACCTCGACATCATCCTGCCGATCGGCATCTCGTTCTACACGTTCCACACCATCAGCTACATCGTCGATGCCTACCGGCGGGTCATCACGCCGACGCGCAACTTCTTCGAGTTCTCCTGCTACGTCTCGCTCTTCTCGCAGCTCGTGGCGGGGCCGATCGTGCGGTTCCGGCAGATCGAGCAGGACCTCGAGAACATCGGCCGCGTCGACCGGACGCAGTGGCTGGTGCGCGGCATCTCCTTCTTCGTGATCGGGATGGTGGAGAAGGTGCTGGTGGCCGACAGCATCGCGGCGTTCGTGGACCCGGCGCTGGCCCGCTACGAGACCCTCTCGACCGCCGGGACCTGGCTCGCGATGCTGGGCTACACCTTCCAGCTCTACTTCGACTTCTCGGGCTACAGCACGATGGCGGTGGGTCTGGGCTACATGTTCGGCATCCGCATCCCGCAGAACTTCAATTCGCCCTACAAGTCGCTCGACCCGTCGGATTTCTGGCGCCGGTGGCACATCTCGCTCTCGTCGTGCCTGCGTGACTACGTGTACATCCCGCTGGGTGGCAACCGCGGCAGCGAACTGTTCACGTACCGGAACCTCATGGCCACCATGCTCATCGGCGGGTTGTGGCATGGGGCGAACTGGACGTTCGTCATCTGGGGAGGCTATCACGGCGCACTGCTGGCTGCCCATCGCAAGGCAGGACGGCGCTGGGACGGCCTGCCAGCACCGGTGCGCCAGGCGGGGATGTTCCTCGCCGCACTGGTCGGCTGGGTGTTCTTCCGTGCCACCGACATCAGCATGGCGCGACGGCTGCTGACGACGATGTTCACCCCGACCAGTGGCACCACCGTGCCCGAGGTGGGCCTCGTGCTGCTCCTGCTGTCCGTTGCCGCGTGGTGGAGCATGCGTGGGCCGAATGCGTTCGACATCGACCATGAGACGGACTGGCGCTGGCGCGTCGCGCTGGCGGCCAGCCTGGGCGCGAGCCTCGCGCTCATCGCCGGTGGACGCGAATCCCCCTTTCTCTACTTCCAGTTCTAGCCGGACGCCTCCGACCGGCACCGCACCCGTTCGCGGCTCCGGGGTATCTCTCTGCTGACATCCCCGATGGGATAGCGCGACGCCATGGCGTCGCGCTCAGGCCATTCAGCAGGCAGATGTCCCGGAGCCGCGCCGCATGCAGCAAGCCATTCGTTCGATCCTCCGCCGTCACGGGCGGCTCGCCGTCGACGTGGATCATCTCGCCGACGACGCGGACCTGTACGATGCCGGCCTCACGTCGCACGCCAGCGTCAACCTGATGCTCGCCCTCGAGCAGCACTTCGACATCGAGTTTCCCGAGCGCATGCTCCGGCGCGGGACGTTCGAGAGCATCGGCGCCATCCAGGCCGCCATCAGCGAGCTGCAGCGCACCGGCGAACCGGCCGCCTAGGCATCGATGGGCCTCACCCTGGCGCCCCATCCCCCGGATACGTCGCTCCGCGACGCCGCGATGCGCGCGGCCGAAATCGCCGGCCGCTGGGCCGCCGACGTCGATCGCGACGCCCGTTTCCCCCACGAGGCGCTCGGTGCGCTGCGTGAGGCGCGGCTCCTGGGCGCACTGATTCCCGCCTCCCTCGGCGGGCTCGGCGCCGCATTCCACGAGGTGGCCGACGCCTGTGAGATCCTGGGGACGAAATGCGCGAACACCGCGATGGTGTTCGCGATGCACCAGATCGAGGTGCACCTGCTGACCCGGCACGCGAGAGAGGCGGCCGCGTTCCAGGCAATACTACAGGACATCGCGGAGCGGCAGCTGCTGCTCGCGTCCGCGACCACCGAGCGCGAGGTGGGCGGCGACATCCGTGCAAGCCGTTGCGCGGTGGAGCGTGATGGAAACACGTTCCGGCTGGAGAAGGACGCGTCGGTGATCTCCTACGGCGAGATGGCCGATGCCGTGCTGGTGACGGCGCGCCGGGCGCCGGATGCGGCGGAGAATGACCAGGTGCTGGTCTACGCCCCGCGTGAAGCGCTCACGCTCGAACTCACCTCCGGATGGGACACGCTCGGCTTCCGCGGCACCTGCAGCTCGGGCTACCGCCTCACGGTGGAAGGCGACGTCGACTGGATCCTGCCCGAGCCGTTCGGCGCCATGGCAGCGCGCACCATGCTGCCGACCTCGCACACGCTCTGGGCCTCCCTCTGGCACGGCATCGCCACCGATGCCGTGCGGCGTGCGCGGGCCGCCGTCCGGGCCGACGCTCGGCGACACCCGGACCGGTTGCCCGCCGCGGCGCGACGCGTCGCGGAGCTCACCGGCACGCTGCAATCGATGGAAGCCGTCGTGCACGACGCCGTTGCGCACTACGAGCGGCACCTCGACGACGACGAGACGCTCGCCGGCATGGCCTTCACGCTCCGCATGAACAACCTGAAGACACTCGCATCCACGCTGCTCGTACAGATCGTCTCGGATGCCATGCTCGTCACCGGCCTGGGCGGCTACCGCCGCGACTCAGCGACCAGCGTCGAGCGCCACCTGCGTGACGCGTTCGGCGCGCCGATCATGGTGGGCAACGACCGCATCACGGGCAACAGCGCCGCGATGCTGACGGTGATGAAGGATGGGTGACGCGCTGCGGGCAGACACACCGGCCGGTTTCGGCGCCGCACTGGTGGCCGAGGGGCTGCTGGTGCCGATGGGTGTCGCGGGGCTCTACGGCCGTGACGCCCGGCTCGAGGCCGTCATCGAGGGGGTGGACCGACTGGTGCTCCGGGCCGGGATGGCCGACGGCGCGGCGTCGCTCCGCTTTCCGCCGACCATACCGCGCGACGTGCTGGAGCGGAGCGACTACCTGCGGTCCTTCCCGCACCTGACCGGCACGGTGCACGGGTTCGCGGGCGGGGAGCACGAGCACGCCGAGCTGCTCGAGCGACTCGAACAGGGCACCGGGTGGTGGCGGGGGCTGCAGGCCACGGACGTGGTGTTGACCCCGGCAGCATGCTATCCCGTCTATCCCGTGCTCGCGGGCACGCTGCCGCGCGAGGGACGACTGGTCGACGTCTGCTCCCAGGTCTTCCGTCGAGAGCCCTCCGACGATCCGACGCGGCTGCAGGCGTTCCGCATGCACGAGCAGGTGTGCGCCGGCAGTGCCGAACAGTGCCTGGCGCATCGCGATCGCTGGGTCGATCGCGGGCTGGCGCTGCTGCATGCGCTGGAGGTGCCGGGCAAGGTGCGTCCGGCCAACGACCCCTTCTTCGGCCGCGCGGGCCGCATGCTGGCCTCGAGCCAGCGGGAGCTGGAGCTCAAGCTCGAGCTCGTGGTGCCCATCGCGGGATCGCCCACCGCCTGTGCCTCGTTCAACTATCACCAGGACCACTTCGGTGCCGCGTTCGGCATTCGCACGGCGCGGGGCGCCGTCGCCCACACGTCGTGCATCGGGTTCGGGCTCGAACGCATGGCGCTGGCGCTGCTGTGGCACCATGGCACGCGGCCGGACCGATGGCCGCGACCGGTGCGGGAGCTCCTCGGCGCATGAACGACGTGAGCGTGGAGGCGCCGGAGCGCCGTCCGCACGCGCTGCACCAAGCTGATCGCACCTGGGACCAGTCGAATTGCTCGCTCGACCTCTGGATCGAGCTGCTGCACCACCTCGCGCTCGAGCCGCTGGCGGCGTTCGGCTGTGCGGTACGGCTCGACTTCGAGGGCGACCAGTACACCTTCATGCGCATCCCGGGGCCGGACCTCGAGGCGCTCTTCGGCATCGAGGTGCAGGAGCTCACGGTCTGGCGGCCGCTGCTCGACCACGCGGTGCAGCAGTCCGCGCGTGGACGCATCGTGATGCCCGAGGTGGACGCGTGGTTCCTGCCCGACACGCGCGGCACGAGCTACCATCAGGAGCACGTGAAGACCACCATCGCCATCGAGGCGATCGATCCCGAGGCACGCACCCTCGCGTACTTCCACAACGCCGGTCATTACACGCTCGAGGGCGAGGACTTCGACGGGGTACTGGGCGTCGGTGAGCGGCGGGTGAATGCGCTTCCCCTTTTCGTCGAGATCGCGAAGCTGGAGCGCGTCGTCTCGCACGCGCCGGAGGAGCTGGCGCGGCGCGCCGGCATCCTGCTCGCGTACCATGTCGCGCGGAGACCTCGCGTCAACCCGATCGCCGCCCATCGCGCTCGTATCGCCGAGGATCTCGCCTTGCTGCGTGGCGAGAGCTTCGATGCCTTTCACCGCTACGCCTTCGCCACGGCGCGCCAGCTCGGTGCGTGCTTCGGGCTGCTCGGCGCGCATCTGCGGTGGCTGGAGGAGTCGGGGGGCGGCGGCCTGCAACGGGCGGCCGAGAAGTGCGAGGAGATCGAGAGCACGGCCAAGATCTTCGAGTTCACCCTGGCGCGTGCCGTGGCCACGGGCCGAGCGGCCGAAGTGGTCCCGCTGATGGAGCGGCTCGAGCGCGCCTGGACCATCGTGATGGATGAGCTTGCGCGTTCGCATGGCCAGTGAAGCGCACACGACCCGCTTCGCCGGCGCCCCGCACATCAGCCGCATATCCACACATCGGCGACGGCCGCTCGTCGACGGCTGGCGATTCGCCCGCACGCCGCCGGGTGCGGCCACGACGCCGGGCGAACTCGAGAGCCACTCGGCCGAGTGGATGGAGGCGCAGGTGCCGGGCACCGTGGCGTCGGCGCTCCGGTGCGCCGGCCGGCTGACATCGCTCGACCGCTCCGAGGATTTCGACGCGAGCGACTGGTGGTACAGCGTTCGGCTGCCCGCACTCGACCGTCAGGCGGGAGACCGGACACTGCTGCGCTTCGGCGGACTGGCGTCACTCGCCGAAGTCTGGCTCGATGGCGAACGGGTGGCGTCGACACGCAACATGTTTCGTGCGGCCGAGGTGGCCCTCGCTCCAGACGCGCCTGCCCACGAGTTGACCATCCGCTTCGCATCGCTGCGGACCAGGCTGGAGACCCGACACCCGCGCCCCCGATGGCGCACGACGCTGGTCGAGCATCAGGCTCTCCGTTGGTACCGTACGACGCTGCTGGGCCGCATGCCCGGCTGGAGTCCACCGGTCCGCGCGGTCGGTCCATGGCAACCCGTATGGCTGGAGCAGCGGCGGACCGTCGAGGTCGTCGAGGGTGATGTCCTGCCGATCTGCTCGGCTCGGGGCGACAGCCTGGTCGCGGACCTCGTCGTCCGCATGCTCGGGCCTTCCAGCCTCGCGCGTGCGGACTTGGTCGCACCCTTTGGTCGCGTACCGCTCGAAATCGAGCCCCTCGACGAGTTCACGTGGCGCCTCGCCGGCACGTTGCCGGCGACCGACGTCGTGCGCTGGTGGCCGCACACGCATGGGCCTCAGCCCCTCTATCCCATCGCGGTGCAGTTGGACACTTCGGCGGGGTCCGCCCGAATCGACCTCGGTGCCGTCGCCTTTCGCAGCGTCGTCGCAGACCGCTCTACGGACGGGTTCACTCTCCTCGTGAACGACCACCCCATCTTCTGTCGGGGTGCCTGCTGGACGCCCACCGACATCGTCACGTTGCGCGGCGAGGACGACGCCCTTCGTCGGCGGCTCGCACTCGTACGCGAGGCCGGCATGAACATGCTGCGGGTGAGCGGCGTGATGGCGTACGAGGATGCGCGATTCCATCGCTGGTGCGACGAGCTGGGCATCCTCGTGTGGCAGGACTTCATGTTCGCACGCATGGACTATCCCGCGGACGACGCGACCTTCGCGGTGGAGGTGCGGCAGGAGGCCGCGGAGGTGATTGCGGCGCGGCGACGGTATGCGAGCACGGCCGTGTGGTGCGGGAACAGCGAGGTGGCGCAGACGGCCGCGATGCTCGGACTCGAGGCCGACACGTGGACCAGCCCGCTCTTCGACGAGGTGATCCCGGCCGCGCTTGCCGCGTCGGGCCACGCTGCGCCTTACGTGTCCACGACCCCGACGGGTGGTGCCCTGCCCTTCACTCCCTCGAGCGGCACCGCGCACTACTTCGGCGTCGGGGCGATGCGCCGTCCGCTCGAGGATGCGCGCCGAGCGGGGGTGCGGTTCGCTTCCGAGGCGCTCGGGCTCTCCAATCCCGGCGAGCGCTGCGGCCTGCCCTCCGACGCCGGATGGCGGGCGAGGATACCGCATGATGCCGGGGCAGCGTGGGATTTCGAGGAC
>JBJMOZ010000106.1:0-3698 GCA_045803465.1 Gemmatimonadales bacterium
CCACGACGCCACAGAGCGATAGAGCTCCCGGCTCACGGTATACGGCGCATGCGGCGACACCCCGAGCCGCACCCGCTCCGATGTGAACCGCCGCAGTTCCTCGACCCGGCAGCGCAACCCCGCCATGCTCTCGTCGACCTGCCCCGGATGTGGCCCGAACACCTCGTGATAGCTCACGCCGCGCCCGCCCAACTCGGCCAGCGCTTCGATCACGGCGCCCGAGTCGCCGGTATCCGCGACCGTCGTCACTCCAGCCGCCCAGCAGTCGCGAATCCCTTGCTTCGCCGCCGCGAGAAAGTCCGCGTAGCTCCGCTCCGCTTTCACCTGCCGCAGCTTCCGGATCCAGTCCGGAAAGCTCGCCTCGCGCACCGTCCCAGCCAGTCCCGTGAGTTCGAGATGCGTATGCGCGTTCACCAACCCGGGCAACAGCACCGCATCCTCGAATCGTTCGCTCGGTACCCCGGGCGGCGCCGGCACCGCATCATCGGGTCCTACTGCGGCGATGCGCCCAGCCTCGTCCACGAGCACGGCGCCGTCCCGGATGGGCGGCGCCGTGATGGGAAGGACCCAGGTGGCGGACAGTCGAAGCGGAGGCACCCTAGGGCCGCGATGGCGGCGCTGTGCCCGGGCGGCCACCGAGCGGAGACGCCGCCGGGTTACGCGACGGTTCCGGCGGACGCGCGCGTGTCGCGCCGCCCGACGTGGCCGCCCCGGGAATGGCGGCGGCGGGCCCAATTTCGCCTTGGCGGCCGACAGGCCGACTGCCCGCAGCGTCCCCATGAATCTCGATCGTCGCGGGCTGCGCCGGCGTCGGCGTCATCCCTGGCACCCCGAGGAGCTGCGAGTGGATCGGACAATACGCCACCGGCGCCGTGCCCGGCGCATACGACTCGACGAAGCGATACTCCCGCGGACAGAACGGCGTCGCGAGCCCGCCCGACGCCGTGTCGATCTCGGCCACCACGAGGTCCCCGGGCCGCGCCCACCCGCCGGCAAGCGGCCGCCGGGCATAGATCTCGTTCATCATCATCGTCCACGCCGGCGCCGCCAGCCGGCCGCCCTGCGCGTTGGGCGCGATCTTCTGCGGCTGGTCGAACCCCATCCACACGCCCGTCACCAGCTCCGGCGTGAACCCGATGAACCACACGTCGAACCCGTCGTTCGTCGTGCCCGTCTTGCCGGCCGCCGGAAAGTTGATCTGCGAGCCCACCGTGCCCGAGGCCGTGCCCTTCCGCACCACGTCACGCAGCACGTCGGTGACGAGCCACGCCACTGCGGGTTCCAGCACCGACACCTTCTTCGGGCTCGGCTGCCAGAGGATCTTGCCGCTGCGGTCCTCGACCCGGAGGATCGCCTGCGGCACGGTGCGCACCCCGGTGTTCGCGAACGCCGTGAACGACGCGATCATCTCGAGCGGCACCACGTCGGCCGAGCCGATGTGGATGGACGGTACCGGCCGCACGTTGGTGGAGATGCCGAACCGGCGGGCCTCGTCGATCACCGTCTGCTCGCCGATGAGCTGTCCGAGCTTGATCGTGGGAATGTTGCGGCTGTCGTAGAGCGCCCGGCGGAGCGTCATCTGGCCGCCGAACTTGAGATCGTAGTTCTGCGGGGTCCACGTCGCCTGTCCCTCGATGTCGAAGAAGAACGGCTCGTCGACCACGAGCTCCGACAGCGTGTGTCCCTGCTCCAGCGCCGCAGCGAAGACGATCGGCTTGAACGTCGAGCCCGGCTGCCGGCGCGACTGGGTGACGCGGTTGAACTTGCTGTCCTCGAAGTCGCGCCCGCCCACGAGGGCACGCACGAGCCCCGTCTTCGCCTCGAGCGTCAGCACCAGTCCCTGCAGGTAGGGCGACTGGCTTGGTCCCTCGGCCGCATCCTCCTTCTTGTCGAGGTACTGCGCGTAGGTGGGATGCGTGTACTTGCCGTAGCGCGGGCCTCCACCCTCAATCGTCGAGAGTTGCGTCTCGAGCGCACGCTCCGCGGCCACCTGCATGTCGAGGTCGAGCGTCGTGTAGATGCGGAGGCCGTCCCGGTACAGCTGGTCGCCGAACCGCGCCTGCAGCTGCTGCCGCACGTACTCCACGAAGTAGTCGGCGACGCCGCTGAAGTCAGAGCGCGACGAGAGCTGCAGCGGATACGCCTTCCAGCGCTCGGCCGCCTCCTGGCTCAGCGTGCCCTGATCGTGCAGCAGCGCGAGCACGAGGTTGCGCCGCTGGATGTTGCGTGACGGATTCCGGCGTGGGTTGTACGTCGCCGGCGCCTTCGGGATGGCCGCAAGCGTCGCCGCCTCGGCGAGGTTCAACTCGCCCGACGACTTGCCGAAGTAGCGCTGCGACGCCACCTCGACCCCATAGGCACGGTTACCCAGGTCGATCTGGTTGAGGTAGAGCTCGAGGATCTTGTCCTTGGAGAACTTCTTCTCGATGTCGAGGGCGACGTGCGCCTCGCGCAGCTTCCGGCGCATCGAGCGATCGCGGCCGCTGATGTCCTCGGGGAAGAGGTTGCGCGCGAGCTGCATCGTGATCGTGGAGGCGCCCGTCACGCGGCCGCCCAGCACGGCGCCCTTGAGCGCGCCGACGACGCGGACCCAATCGATGCCGTGGTGCTCGTAGAAGCGCTTGTCCTCGGTGGCCAGGAACGCCTGCACCAGCGCCGGCGAGATCTGGGTGAGGGGCACCACGGTGCGCCGCTCGAGCCCGAGGTCGGTGATGAGCCGGCCGTCGGCGGCGTAGACCTTGGACGCCTGATTGGGATCGTAGCCGCCGAGCTCGGCGATCGAAGGGCAGGTATTGCCGGCGCAGGCGCGCTCCCAGGCCGCTGCCAGCACCGCCAGTCCACCGGCGAGTACTGCGAGGAAGGAAACGAGGATGATCCGCAGGGCGCGGGAGGAAGGGCGCAGCCGGCGAAGCTGCGCGGGAAGCCTGAACGGCATGCCGCAAACTAGCCGGTTGCGAGGCGTGATTCCAGCGGATACGATTGGCCGCTATGACCGATCTGCTGTCGACACTGGCGGCTCGCGGCTTCCTGCAGGACGTCACGCCCGGGCTGGAGGAGCGCCTGCGCGCGGGGCCGATCACCGCCTACATCGGGTTCGATCCGACCGCGGCCTCGCTCCACGTCGGGAACCTGGTGCCGGTGATGGGGCTGGCCTGGCTCCAGCGTTTCGGCCACACGCCCATCGCGCTGGTGGGAGGCGGGACCGGGATGGTGGGCGACCCCAGCGGCAAACGGAAGGAGCGGCCGATCCTCGCGCCGGACGAGATCGACCGCAACGCGCAGGCGCTCGGCCGGCAGCTGGCGCGGTTCCTCGCCTTCGAGGGGGCCAACGCCGCGCGACTGCGGAACAACGCCGACTGGCTCCGCCACGTCCGCTTGATCGAGTTCCTGCGCGATACCGGCAAGCACTTCACCATCGGCTACATGCTGCAGAAGGAGTCGGTCCGGAGCCGGCTGGAGACGGGGATCAGCTTCACCGAGTTCAGCTACATGGTGATCCAGGCCCACGACTTCTGGCACTTGAGCCGGACCGAGGGCTGTGAGCTCCAGATGGGCGGCAGCGACCAGTGGGGGAACATCACCGCCGGGATCGAGCTGGTGGCGCGGCGCGAAGGGCGCCAGGTCCACGGCCTGGTCTTCCCCCTCGTCACCACCGCCACCGGCGCCAAGTTCGGGAAGAGCGAGGCGGGCAACGTGTG
>JBJMOZ010000009.1:0-14588 GCA_045803465.1 Gemmatimonadales bacterium
CCTGAAGACCTCACGCAGACCAACCCGGCGCTCTTCTTTACGCGCTGGATCACGCACTTCTGCGCGCCGTCGTTCGTCTTCCTCGCCGGCACGGGGGCGTTCCTCTCGCTGGGGCGGGGCCGGGACGTGCGGGCACTGTCGCGGTTCCTATGGACGCGCGGGCTGTGGCTGGTGGTGCTCGAGTTCACTGTCGTGCGATCGGCGTGGCTGTTCAGCGTCTCACCGGCGGCGGGATACTTCGGGCAGGTCATCTGGGTTCTCGGCATCTCGATGATCGTGCTCGCGGCGCTGGTGCGCCTGCCGCTGGGCTGGATCGCCGGGTTCGGCATCACGATGATCGCGGGCCACAACCTGCTCGACGGCATCCACATCCCTCCGACGACGCCTGCAGGTTGGTTCTGGAGCTTCCTGCATGTGCAGAACCTCCTGTTCAACGGGCCGCAACCGTTCTTCTTCGTCGTGTATCCTGTGATTCCGTGGGTCGGCGTGATGGCGGCGGGCTACGCGTTCGGCGCGCTGATCCAGCGGCCCGAGGCCGAGCGGCGACGCACGCTGCTGCGGCTGGGCGGCGCGATGACCGCAACTTTCGTCATGCTCCGGCTGGTGAATGTGTACGGCGACCCGTCGCGCTGGAGCGTACAGAAGGACGCCATTACGACCGTCATGTCGTTCCTCAACACGAGCAAGTATCCGCCGTCACTCGACTATCTGCTCATGACGCTCGGGCCGGCGATCATGGCGCTGGTGGCCTTCGACCGGTGGAGCGGGCCGGTGGCGCGATTCTTCGCCGTATTCGGGCGCGTCCCGCTCTTCTACTACCTCGCGCACATCATCGTGGCGCACCTGCTTGCCGGCCTCACCGCAATGGCATTCGGGTTCGGCACCGCGGTGCTTTTCGGGAACGTATTCTTCGCTCCCGTGCAGGATTGGGGATTCGGGTTGGGTGTGGTCTACCTCATGTGGTTCATCGTGATCGGTCTGCTGTACCTGCCGTGCCGGTGGTATGCCGACCTGAAGTCTCGGCGACGGGATCTCGTATTGCTCAGTTACCTCTGACGGAGACGTGCCAATGCGTGGACTACGTATCGTGCTTGCGGTGGCAATGGTGTGCGTGCTGGGAGCGTGCGGTGGTGGGGCGGGCGGGCTGGGTGGCAAGTGGACGAAGGCGATGAGCGGCGAGGGTGACATGGTGCTCGACGTGGGCTCGGGCGGCAAGGCGACCCTCGAACTGCCCGCACCGCGCTGGCCCAACGAGGGTGACTGGACCGCGAAGCTCTCGCTGGCGGGTGACAGCCTCAGCATCGCCGACGAGTCCGGTCCGGCCGCCTGCGGCAAGCCGGCCCCGAAGTACGCCGCCAAGGTCGAGGGCAATTCCCTCATGATCAGCGGCGGCGGCTCTGACCCCTGCGGGGCGCGTCACGCCGTGCTGGTCGGGACCTGGACGAAGTCGTGAGCTAGAGCGCCGGCCACTGCTGCGACACGCAGTGGAAGGCGCCAAGCCCCCAGACGAGGTCGGTGCAGTCGATGCCGACCACGCGGCGGTCCGGAAAGCAGCGCTGCAGCACGTCGATGGCGATCGGGTCGCGCTCGCGGTCGTAGGTTGGCAGCAGCACGACCCCGTTGGCGATGTAGAAGTTGGCGTAACTCGCGGGCAGGCGCTGGCCGTCGTGCTCGAGTGGGCGCGGCATCGGGAGCGTGATCACCTCGAGTGCCTGTCCGTCCTGGTCCTTCATCGTGCGGAGCCGCTTCAGGTTGTCCTGGAGCGGCTCGTGGTTTTCATCCCGCGGATCGTCCTCCACCACCGTGACGACCGTGTGCGGGCCGACGAAGCGCGTGAGGTCGTCGACATGGCCGTCGGTGTCGTCGCCGAGGATGCCGTCGCCGAGCCAGAGGATGTTCGTCACGCCGAGAAAGTCCCGCAGGTAGCGCTCGATATCGCCGCGCGACAGGTGCGGATTGCGGTTCGGGTTGAGCAGGCACGCCTCGGTGGTGAGCAGCGTGCCGGCGCCGTTCACGTCCAGCGAGCCTCCCTCCATCACGATCCCCGGGTGGAACACCGGCAGGCCGAACTCCTCGGCGATGAGGGTCGGGATGACGTCGTCGAGATCGTAGGGCGGGTACTTCTCGCCCCAGGCGTTGTAGCCCCAGTCGACGATGGCTTCCTCCTTCCCGTGCGCGGTCTCGCGCTGCAGGAAGATGGGCCCGTGGTCGCGGCACCAGGCGTCGTTGGTGGGATGGTGGTGGTAGAACACGTTCACGCCGCCCGCGGCGTCGCCGGCGAGCAGGTCGCGCACTTCCGATTCCGCGTCGCGGTCGAGCACGTTGATGTGCACTTCCTCGTGCGGCGCGAGGACGCCCACCATCCTGGCGAAGATGTGGGGCACGGGCGCGAACTTCCCCGGCCACGACGCCTCCTTGTGCGGCCAGCTGAGCCACGTTCCCCGATGCGGCGCCCACTCGGCCGGCATGCGATAGCCGAAGGCGGCAGGCGAGTCCGGCGAGAAGGGCGTCATGACTTCAGTCGATGTAGCGGCGCGTGAGGTCCTGGTACGCGTCGATGCGCCGGTCGCGGAGGAACGGCCAGTGGGTGCGCTGCACGTCCACGCGCGCGAGGTCCACCGGTACCACCATCACCTCTTCCTCCTGCCCGGCCTTCGCCACCACCATGCCCGACGGATCGGCGACGAAGCTGCCGCCCCAGAACTCGATGCCGCCGTCGGCCGCGCCTTCGTGGCCTACCCGGTTGACGGCGCAGACGTAGACCCCGTTGGCGATGGCGTGGGCGCGCTGGATCGTCTCCCAGCTGTTGGCCTGCCGCTCGCCATGCTCGGCCTTTTCCGGCACGAGCCAGCCGATGGCCGTCGGATAGAAGAGAATCTCGGCGCCCTGCATGGCCGTCAGGCGCGCGCCCTCGGGGTACCACTGATCCCAGCATACCAGCACGCCGACGCGCCCGAACTTCGTATCCCACGCCTTGAAGCCGAGGTCGCCGGGCGTGAAATAGAACTTCTCGAGGTACTGGGGGTCGTCCGGGATGTGCATCTTCCGGTACTTGCCCAGGTAGCTGCCATCGGCGTCGATGATCGCCGCCGTGTTGTGGTAGAGGCCCTCGGCGCGCTTCTCGAAGAGACTCGCCACGATCACGATGCCGAGTTCCTTCGCGAGCGCCTGCATGGCCACTGTGGTGGGACCGGGTATGGGCTCGGCGAGCTTGAAGAACTCGTGGTCTTCGGTCTGACAGAAATAGGGCCCGAGGAAGAGCTCCTGGGTGCAGACGATCTGGGCGCCGCGGCGTGCCGCCTCGCGGATGCCCTCGATGGTGCGCCGCAGGTTCTCGGCGGCGTCGCGCGTGGCGCGTCGCTGCACGAGGCCCAGCTGCACGATGCGGGAAGGCGTGGTCATGAGTGGAAACTAGTCGATTCAGGGTGCAACGGCGGCTCGTTTCCGCAATCCCCTTGGAATCTCTTGCACGACCCCTCGGAATTCCCTACCGTAGAACGCTTCCTCTTCCCACAACAGCACCGACGAGGCCCGCCATGTCTTACGCTTGGCTGTCGGTCCATATGAATGCACAGGAGTGCTTCGCGCCCGCCTTCATGACGGTCGTGCGACGTGTCCCGGTGCCGGCGCGGGAAGTGCTCGACGCCGCGAATGCGCTGGCGGTCGAGCTGCACAACGCATTGCTGCGACTGACGCCTCTGGCGTTGCGGGCGGTGCGGCAGCGGAGCGGACCTGAAGCGGAGCGACTCGCGATGGAGTACCTCGCGCAGCAGGGGTTCCCGGAGGATGATCCGCCACCGCCGCGTGGGCGGGACGACAAGCGGCTGACCCCTGGGGAAGTCCGAGTCTATTGGCAGGCTGCGGACGAGGCGTTGCATGCCACCTTCAACGGGACTCTCCCCGAGGGTGTCCGAAAGGAGTCCACGATCACCCTCTCCTGGGCCGTTCACATCACCGGAATGGAGCGCTTCGATTGGTACCGCGATATGATCCGCGAGGAGTACCATCTTCACCAATTATCGCCCCGCACAGGGCCACCTATCTGAGCGGGACAGGGAGGCGCAGGGCGGCACGATGAAGGGGTCTTCCTCACCGGAAGACCCCTTCCTTTCATCCTCCAGGCAGCGGTACACTGGCGCGCGCAGCCTCCTCCGCGCGCTTGTCGGCCCGGTGCACCGAGGTGCGATCATCGTAGCGCAGGAAGGCCGGCAGCAGGGCGCAGAGCGCCGCCGTGCCCACGACGCACATCACGCCGCCCGACACCACCGAGAAGCGCAGACTGGTCAGTCCCGCCACGAATCCCGCCTCGACGTTGCCCAGCAACGGCCCCGTCATGTAGCTCACCTGCTCGATGCCGGCCAGGCGACCGCGAAGGCCATCGGGAATGGTCTGGTTCCACATCGTCATGCGGAAGATGCCGCTGATCATGTCGAACGCGCCGGCGAGCACGACGCAGAGGAGCGCCGGCCAGAGTGCATCGGCGAACCCGAAGCCGATGATCGCCAGACCCCACGCCGCCGCCGCGAGGGCGATCGCGCGACCATGGCGATGCACCCGTGCGGTCCAGCCGCTCGTGAGCGCCACGAGCATCGCCCCGAATGCCGGCGCGGCGTACAGCAGCCCGATGGTGGAGGTACCACCCAGCTTTTCAGCAATGGCAGGGAAGAGCGCCATCGGCATGCCGAAGAACATGGCGTTGATGTCGATGAGGTACGTCCCCATCAGGTCCGGCCGGCGGCGTGCGTAGCGCAGGCCTTCCAGGATGCGCGCCAGGCTCGGCGGCTCGGCATCGGGCGGCGGCGGTACGGCACGGATCTGCCAGACCGCCACTAGGCACACCACGAAACTGGCGCAGTCGATGGCGTACGTAAGCGGGAGTCCGAGGCCCGCGATGAGCACGCCGCCGAGCGCCGGCCCGCCCACCGCACCCAGGGTGCGGCCGAACGACTGCAGGGCTGCCGCCGCGGGCATCAGTTCGCTGCGCAGCAGGCGCGGCGTCAGCGCCTCGAGGGCCGGACGCTGGAAGCCGCTCAGGCCGGCGCTCACGGAGGCAATGCCGTAGAGCGCCCATATCGGTGCGGCGGGGAGCAGCGACAGCGCCACGAGCGCCGCCGAGCAGGTGGCGAGCGCCAGTTCGCTGACGAGCAGCATGCGGCGCCGATCGTGCGCATCGGCGAATGCTCCACCGAGCAGCGCCATGACGAGCAGCGGCACCAGCTCGACGGCACCCAGAAGGCCCACGGCGAGCGTGGAGTGGGTGCGCTGGTAGATCTGGTACGGCAGGGCCACCGTGGTGATCATCGTGCCCGCGAACGACACCGTCTGCCCGAGATAGAGCAGACGGAAGTCGCGACTCGCGCGCAGCGGCGTCAGGTCGAGCGCGTACCTGCTCAGGCGCCCGGCCCCCGGACGCGCGGCTCGGCGAGCAGGCTGCCGCGCCTGGGATAGCCGGTGCGCCGCATGATGGCCCAGCCGACGAGCACGGCGCTCGCCTGCACGAGCGCGTCGGTGATGTCGGGCAGGCGGCCCGTGACGAGCAGCTGCAACGCCTCGAGGAGCATGGCGAGGTAGACGCCGGGCAAGGGTCCGCGGAGCGGGCCGTGGCGCCGCAACGGCCAGACGGCCAGCAGGGCCCCGAGGGGCAGGTAGAGGAAGAACGGCGAGCAGACGTCCACGACCGAATAGAAGTCCATCCGCATCCCCAGCGACGCGAGCGGCATCCACCAGCGGCGGTCGAGCTTCTGCGCGATCAGGCCGGTGTCGAACTCCGGCACGAACGGCCGCAGCGACCAGAGGGCGAGCAGCACCGCGTACGCCGTCACGAAGCTCCGGATGCGGCGTACGCCGGTGAGCTGCCGTGCCGCCGCGGGCACCAGGCGCTCGCCGATGAACGCCCCCATCGCGATGGCGGCCGCGTGCGTGATCATCGAGCCCACGCTGATCGGCAGCCCGAGCAGGCCGTGCGCGAACTCCATCACCACCGCCATCACGACGCCGAACGTCGCGGCGATCCTCGCGCCGCGCCGGTACCCGACGCCGAGCTCGAACAGGGCGGCCACCGCGAGCACGCCGAGGGGCGCGAAGAGCAGGACGTCGATCACCGGCGGATCCAGTACGGAGGACAGCTCGATCGCCTTGACGGCGACACGCAGCCGGTTGAACGGGTGACCCACGGCTCCTAGCACCGTCTCCTGCCGGAAGAGCGGAATCCAGGTCTCCAGCGCGCAGGCCGTCGCGTAACCGCCCGCGAAGGTCAGCGCCGGCAGGCCAAGGTAGGATTTCTCGTCGCGTCGCGAGCGCACGATGAGGGCGAGCACCACCAGCGCCAGCGCACCGCCGAAGGCACCGGCCGTATTGGTGATGACGTCCAGGATGCTCGGATTGCGGTCGCGGGAGAAGAGCTGCGCGGCCTCGACCAGGATGCTGACGCACATGCCCGTGAAGGTCGCGTTCCACAACAGGCGGCGGAGGTTGCCGCGGCCCGTGACGGCCCACACGAGCCCCCAGCCCGCGAACAACACGACGTTGCGTGCGCCGTCGATGATGTCCCGCGTCACGATCGTCGGTGAGAGCGCTCGCGCTAAGCGCTCCGCGACGAGCGATGCGTTGTAGTCGAGCGTGAACGGCCACAGCGTGGCCGTGAGCAGGATGCCCACGTAGAACACCCGCGCCGGCCAGCGGGCGCGGGTGAAGATCTGCGGAGACTGCGTTGATGCGTCGAGCGGCACCGTGGCTCGGTCAGTCGGCCGGCGCGGCAAGGTGCACCGCCGCCGCGCCCGCCTCGGCGTTCCACAGCAGGGTGAAGCACTCGCCCTGCACGGTGCGATCGAGCCCCTTCTCCGACTTGGCGGTGGTCTCGATGGCGTAGACCACGAGCTGCGCCGCGGGTTCCGACACCACGGCCGCCGGCGAGGCCAGCGAGATCTCGGTGGAGAACCATCCCTGGTCGGTGAGGCCGCGCGCCCAGCGGAACGACACGTCCACGCTGCCCCGCGCGCCGATGCGGAGTTCCTTGACCAGCGAGCCGTCCCTCGCGCTCAGTCGCACCAGCACCACGTCGCCCTCGCGCTCGATGTCGGCGGCCATGGGCTCGCGCGCCCAACTGCGCACCACGGGCGCGTCGCCGCGTTCGAGCAGGGGCGTGATGGTGCCCGCCGGGTGCAGTCGCTCCACGAACAGCGCCCGGTCGTGCGGATCCAGGGGTGGCAGCGCGTCGAGCCGGAGGCCCGACTCGATGTGATGGATGCTCGGCATGCCGCGGTCGTCGGTGGGGTGTGCCGTCGCGGTGGCTTCGGAGTCGAGCGCGTGATAGGCCTCGCGCCGGCGGGTGAGGGTGTCGGCCAGGTTTCGGCGCTCGGCGAAGCGCGTGCAGACCTCGATGGCGCCGCCGCGGGACGGCGCCACCAGCACCGAGCAGTGCGCCGAGTGCACCCAGATCTCGTCGTGGCCGTCGGCATCGAGGTCGAGCACCTCCCACGCGATCGGTTCGCCGTCGCGCAGCAGCGCCTCCGCATGCGCGAGCTCGGTCCAGAGTGCGCCGCGGAGGTGCGGGAGGTAGAGCCCGCCGAACACGCCGTGCCAGTACGCGTCGTTGCACTGTGCGCGCGCCACGGCGCGCCGCGCCGCCGTGGGGTCGCCGCGACGATGACAGAGGGCCGAGAGCGCCGCGGCCATCTTGTGGAGCCGATTGGCCTCCGGATACTTCACGAGGAAGTGCTTCCAGTGGCCCCCGCGCAGCAGCGCGCCCTCCACGCCGGCGAGGCGTTCCTCGCCCGCGGCCTGCTCGAGCTGGTGCAGGGCATTCTGCGGCTCGGCGGGGAGGGACCATCCTTCCATTTCCCGGTACGACGCCGATGGCAGGTAGGCGAGACCGCCCGAGGGCACGTGTTCGAGCGCGCCGCGCAGCGTGGAGAGCTGCACGATGCCCTCGTGCACGAGGGCATTCACCTGCGACGCGAACCCATCGAACCACCCCTTCTCGTAGACCCACTCCTTCGTGCCCGGCCAGCCGCCGAACTTCTCGCCGTCGTCGGCGAGCAGCGCGAGCGGCTGTCCCACCGCGTACAGCTCGCGCAGATACGCCGCCGTTTCCTCGGGCGGACGGAAGGGAACGAGGTAGCGCAGCCGCTCGTCGATGGGGAAGACGGCGAGGCGCCGGCCGTCGTGCTCGGTGAGGTACCAGGTGTGGAGCTGCTCGCGCGAGAAGCCGCTCACCAGGAAGTGGCGGTCGTCGACGAGCACGGCGCGCACGTCCGCCTCGGCGAGGTCGGCGACGAGGTCGGGCTCCCACACGCGTTCGGTGAGCCAGAGGCTCTCCGCCTCCGTGCCGAAGCGCTCCGCCAGCCACTCGCGCATCCAGGCCACCTGCTCGATGCGGTCGCGCCGGGTGAGCGAGGCGAGGATGGGCTCGTAGAAGCCCGCGAGCAGCAGCTCGATGCGGCCCTCCCGTACGTGCACGGCGAGCCGGTCGAGCCACGCGGGTTCGTGCGCCGCCAGCCACTCGAGCAGCGGGCCGGAGACGTGCAGGACGACCGGGAAGAGGTTCGTCTGTTCCAGCTTGTCGAGCAGCGGGGCGTACACGTCCTCCACGTGCTGGCGGAACACGTGGTCGAAGTTTCCGACGGGCTGGTGCAGGTGGAGCCCGAGGATGAACCGCAGCGGCGGCCGCATCCGCTCAGTTCACCACGATGGAACGCGTGCCCGCGAGCGCGGCGGTGACGGCGGGCAGCGGATCGGGGAAGAGATCGTCCTTCAGGCGGATCTCCTCGGCAAGCGCTCGTGCGGCGGGCAGGTCCGACTCCTGGCCCGGCTGGAGCGCCGCCACGAGGCGCTCGGCGTTATCGCAGTGCTCGTTGAAGCGACGGAAGGCGTAGTCGGGCACGGCGCCGGTCGAGATGATGAACTGCCAGTCGGACGATTGCGCCAGCACGAGCTCACGGGTGGCCTGCGCCAGCACCGCGTGTGCGTCGGGGTTGTCGAGCGCCGACTGCGCCACCTCCCAGAAGCTGCGCTCGAGGGGCCAGAGACGCTCCCACGTCCACGCGGTCTGCTCGCTCAGCCACATGCTGAAATCGCCGTTGGCACCCCACGAGCCCTCCGGAAGCCGGAGCGCGGCAGGCGGCCGATGACGATCGAGATGTCCGCTGCCCGTGCTGGGCTTCACGTCCGCGAACTCCGGCAGCGTACGATAGAGCGCCTCGAGAAAGTGCGGCCCCTCGAACCACCAGTGCCCGAACAGCTCCGTGTCGAACGGCGCGGCGGCCACCGCGGGCGCGCGAGGGGGCTGTTCCGCCGCCACCGCGTCGAGCAGGCGGGCGAAGTGGCGGGCATGCGCGTCCGCGTGCTCGGCGGCCACCTCGGGACGGTACGGTTCCTTGAGCGCCAGATCGAGCCGGCTCTCCGTGACGCGCCAGAAGCGCAGGCCGCCCGGCCAGCGAATCTTGTGGAACTCGAGGTACGCGCCGTCGCCGGGATAGCCTCCGGCCCGGCTCCACACCTGCGCGGAGGCGCGCGGGTCGCGCACGAAGACCGCGACGGAGCGCGACGCGCTCGGATGCGATACCTGCCACGCGCGGTACGGCGAGCGCTGGGCGTGCGCCACCGCCTCGGCGGCGTCGATGACCGAGAGCCCGTCGCGGCCATTGCTATGCAGGCCCACGGGCTGTCCGCCCGTCACCAGGTGTGCATCGACGAAGAAATAGCGATAGCCGGCGTCGGCGAGATGCTCGTCGATGCCGCGCCGCATCGGGGCGGCCGGCGCCGTCGGCCACGGGGCCCAGCGTCCTCGCGGCCGGTAGGCGCACTCGGGCACCCAGCAACCCTGTGGCGTTCGGCCGAAGAGGCGCCGGTGCTCACGCACGCCCAGGGCCAGCTGCAGACGGATGCTCTCGTCACACGCCAGCAGCGGCAAAAAGCCGTGCGTGGCCGCCGAGCTGATGATCTCGATGCGGCCGCGCTGCTCCAGTCCGCGAAACGCCGCCACGAGGTCGCTGTCGAGCGAGTGGAAGAGGCGGCGCAGGCGCTGCAGGCGCTCGCGCCAGAACTGCACCAGTGGCACCAGGTGCGCGTCGCCGGTGGCCTCGAGCGACTCGGGGGCGCTGTCGCAGGCCTCGAGGCGCTGCTCGAAGTAGAGCTCGAGCTCCTCGCGGAAGCCCGGATGCGCGAGCATGTTGGCGAGCACCGGCGTGATGCCGATGGTCATCGGGGCGGCGACCCGGTCCTCCTCCAGCGCGAAGAGCGTCTCGAGCAGCGGCAGGTAGGTGTCGATCGCGGCCTCGGTGAGCCAGTCGCTGCCGTGGGGCCAGCGGCCGTGGTTCAGCACCCAGGGCAGGTGGCTGTGGAGCGCGAGCACGAAGTCTAGGGTCATGCCCGCTCCAGAAGCTTGCGGTACTCGTCCTGATAGAGACGCACGGAGCGCTCCCACCCGAAATCGCGACCCATGCCGCACTTCATCATCTCGGTCCAGCCGGCCCGATCCTGGTACAGTCCGATGGCGCGGAACACCGCCTCCTCGAACGCGCTCGGTGCGTAGCCGTCGAACAGGAATCCCGTCACGCCGTCCTCCACCGTGTCTGCGATGCCACCCACGCGCCGGCCCACGGGTACGGTGCCATAGCGCTGCGCGCGCATCTGCGTGAGGCCGCACGGTTCATACTCCGAGGGCATCAGGAAGATGTCCGAGCCCGCCATGAGCCGGTGTTCCATGCGGTCGGTGAAGTGCAGTTCGACGCCGATCCGGTCCGGCGCCGCGATCGCGAGCCCGGCGAGCGCCTCGGCGTAGCGTCGCTCGCCGGTGCCCAGGAATACGAACTGCACATCGCTGTTGAGCAGGCGCGTCGCGGCCAGGACGATGTCGAGCCCCTTCTGCTTCACCAGCCGGCCGGCGAACCCGATCACTGGAACGCGCTTGCGCTGCGGCAGGCGGAAGGCGCGCTGGAGTGCGGCCTTGCAGCGCTCCTTGCCCTCGAGGTCGGCCGTCGAGTACTTCGCGGTGATCTGCATGTCGGTGGCCGGATTCCACGCCTGCTGGTCGATGCCGTTGATGATGCCGACCAGTCGCGGTCCCAGGCCGCGGAAGGCATCGTGCAGGCCGAAACCGCCCTCGGGCGTCATCAGCTCCTCGGCGTGATGCCGGCTCACCGTCACCACGAGGTCGGCCGTCGCGACACCGCCCTTGAGGTAGTTGACCCGACCGTACCACTCGAGGCAGCGCCAGTCATAGGTGTACCACGGCAGTCCCACGTCGTCGACGGTCGCGGTGGGGAAGTGCCCCTGGTAGCCGGGGTTGTGCACGGACAGCACGGTCCGGATGCCGGCATAGGCCGGAATCGCCGCATGCGTCGTGCGCAGGTAGAGCGGGGCCAGGGCCGTGTGCCAGTCGTGCGCGTGCAGGATCGACGGGCCGCTGACGAACTGCGGCAGCACCTGCAGCGCGGCCAGCACGAAGAAGGCGAACCGGCGCGCGTTGTCCGGATAGTCGCCGTTGCCGTCGCCGTAGATGCCGTCGCGGTCGAAGTAGTGCGGGTGCGCGATGGCGTAGACGGCGGGGCCGGGCTTGTGGCCGTCCACCCGGAAGAGCTGTGCGACTTCGAGCCCCGGGCCCACCTGCACGCCGAACGGCTCGCCGTGCGGCACGAGCTCGCTGGCCGCCGTGCGCACCGACCGATAGAGCGGCAGGAAGGCCACCACGTGCTGGCCGGCGCGGTGCTGGAACGCCGCGAGCCCGCTGGCCGCTTCCGCGAGTCCGCCCGTCCGCGCGTACGGATAGAACTCGGCGGCGAGGTGGATGACGGACGGCGGCGAGCCCGGCTCGCGCGTGCTGGAAGCCACGGAATCCTCCGGTCAGGCCGTCGGCGGGACGTCGCCGCTGTAGTCGCAGCGGATGGCCGGCGCGTAATACTCCTGCACGTACTCCTGCACCATGCGGTGCGCGGTGAAGCGGCGGCCACCGAGCCGAAGCGCATGCCGCATGCGCTCCACCCACCCGAGCGGAATGCCCTGGCTGTCGCGCGTGTAGAAGAGCGGGACCACCTGCTCCTCGAGCAGCCGGTAGCAGCTCTCGGCATCGCCCGTGTCCGCGTCCGCGTCCTCATCCGAGGGTGCGATGGCCCAGCCGCCCAGTCCATCGTAACCCTCCTGCCACCAGCCATCGAGCGTGCTCAGCTGCGGCACGCCGTTCAGGGCCGCCTTCATGCCGCTCGTGCCCGATGCCTCGTGGGGCACGCGCGGCAGGTTCATCCACAGGTCCACGCCCTGCACGAGCAGGTGCGCGAGGTGCATGTCGTAGTCCTCGAGGAACGCGATACGGCCCTCGAAGCGCGGGTCGCGGGTGTAGCGGTAGACCTCCTGCAGCACTTCCTTGCCCGGCTTGTCCTCGGGATGCGCCTTGCCGGCGAAGATGATCTGCAGCGGCCGGTGCGGGTTGGTGCACAGGCGGCGCAGCCGGTCGAGGTCGCGGAAGAGCAGGCTGGCCCGCTTGTAGGTGGCGAAGCGGCGCGCGAAGCCGATGGTGAGCACGTCCGGATCGAGCAGCGTGCCGGCGCCCACGACGGCGGCGGCCTCCTTGAGCTGGCCGGCGAAACGGTGTCGTGCGTCCTCACGCACGTGGTTCGTGAGCACCTGCTTGAGGCGCCGGTGCGCGATCCACAGGCGCTGGTGGTCGAGCGAGAGCACCTGGTCCCAGTGCGATGGGTCGCCGTCGAAGCGGCGCTGCCAGTCCGCCCCGAGGTGCGCGGAAAGCAGGTTCTGGATGGACGTCGCCATCCAGGTGGGAAGGTGCACGCCATTGGTGACGTGGCCGATCGGCACGGTCTCGGCCGGCCGATCGGGCCACATGTTCTTCCACAGGCTGCGGGATACCTGGCCGTGCTTGCGCGAGACGCCGTTGACGCGGCCCGCCAGGCGCAGGGCGACGGCAGTCATGTGGAAGTTGTCGTTGTCGTTGGGCAGGCTGCCGAGGGCGAGGAACGCCTCGCGACTCACGCCGAGCTCCTCCCAGACGGGGCCGGCGACGGCTTCGAGCTGGGTGAGCGGGAAGAAGTCGTGACCGGCGGGCACCGGCGTGTGCGTGGTGAAGACGCTGGTGGCGCGCACGGAACGCACCGCCTCCGCCACCGGGGTACCGGCTGCCACCAGCTCGCGCAGCCGCTCGACGAACATGAACGCCGCATGGCCCTCGTTCGCATGCCAGGCCGCCGGCGTGATGCCCACGGCACGCAGCACGCGCACGCCGCCCACACCCAGGATCCACTCCTGCCGGATGCGCATGGCCGGACCGCCCGCGTAGAGCTTGCTCATCAGCTCGCGGTCGTCGGGGTGGTTCTCCTCGAGGTTGGTGTCGAGGAGGTAGACCGGCACGCGGCCCGCCCGCATGCGCCAGGCGCGCACGTGCACCGGACGCCCCGCGGTCTGCACCACCGTCGTCCACGCGTCGCCGCTGGGGTCCTCGAGCGGCTCGATGGGCGTCTGCTCGACGTCGTACTCCTCGGCGCTGTCGACCTGCCAGCCCTCGAGGTTCACCTTCTGGTCGAAGTAGCCGTGCCGGTAGAACAGTCCCACGGCGACGATCGGCACGCCGAGATCGGAGGCACTCTTGAGGTGGTCGCCCGCGAGTACGCCAAGGCCGCCGGAATAGATCGGCACCGAGTTGTGCAGCCCGAACTCGGCGCAGAAATAGGCGATCGGCCGGTCCTGCAGGTCGCGGTGGTGCTCGTGGAACCAGGTGCCGTCGAACGACTGCAGCCGCTGGAACTCGAGCATCACCTCGTCATAGCGGCGCAGGAAGACCGAGTCGCTGGCGCAGGCCGCCAGCCGGGCCGGGTCGGCCTGGCGCAATAGCACGAAGGGGTTGTGCCGGGTGGCGTGCCAGAGGCGCTCGTCGATCGCCGCGAACAGCGCGCGGGCATCGGGGCTCCAGCTCCACCAGAGGTTCGAGGCGAGCCGCGCGAGGCCTTCCACGCGGGTCGGGAGATACGGGATGCGTTGGTCGACAGGATGCATCCGCACAACATAACAAGCACTTCGCGATTCGTGGGGCGTTCGCTGCCATGGGCGGCGGCGCCGCCGCCGGCATCAACGCTTGAGCGGCTTGTACTTGATCCGGTGCGGCTCGTCGGGACCATGGCCCACGCGGCGCTTGAAATCGGCCGCGTACTCCTGATAGTTGCCCTCGAACCAGACCACCTCGGAGTCGCCCTCGAAGGCCAGGATGTGCGTGGCCACGCGGTCGAGGAACCAGCGGTCGTGGGAGATGATCACCGCGCAGTCCGGGAAGGCCAGGAGGGCCTCCTCCAGCGCGCGCAGGGTGTCGACGTCGAGGTCGTTCGTCGGCTCGTCGAGCAGCAGGACGTTGCCGCCGCGGCGCAGCAGCTTGGCCAGGTGGACGCGGTTGCGCTCACCGCCCGAGAGCACGCCGACCTTGCGCTGTTGATCGGATTTCTTGAAGTTGAACCCCGACACGTAGGCGCGGGACGGCATCTCGACCTGTCCGACGTTGATGTAGTCGAGCTCGTCGGAGACAACGGCCCACAAGGTCTTCTTGGGGTCGATGTTGGCGCGGCTCTGGTCGACGTAGGAGATCTTGACGGTCT
>JBJMOZ010000147.1:0-8571 GCA_045803465.1 Gemmatimonadales bacterium
AGCGTGGCGATGGAGATCTGCCGCATGGCGGAGGAACGCCTCACGCCCGAGCAGGTCCCGCAGCTGGTCGAGCTGGGGGTCGAGGTGGGTGACGACTCGGGCCTCGAGCCCGCGAACCTGCAGTTCTGCCTCGAGGCGGTGTTCCTGCACCCCCCGTTCACGGGGGCGAAGCCGGTCGTCCGGCGCACCAGCGGCGATGCGCTGCGCCTCGAGTACCTGGAGATCGACGATGGCCGTCCGGACGATTGAGGTGCGGGAGAAGGTGATGGCGAGGAACGACGAGCTCGCCACCGAGGTGCGCGCGACGCTCGCCGCGGCGAAGGTGCCGGCGCTCAACCTCGTGTCGTCGCCGGGCTCGGGGAAGACGCTCCTGCTGGAACGCACGCTGGCGGAACTGGGCCGGGAACTGCGCTTCGCCGTCGTCACCGGCGACGTGCAGACGCAGAACGACGCCGACCGGCTCGCGAAGCACACCCAGCGACTGGTGCAGGCGGTGGTCACCAACGGCGCGTGTCACCTCGACGCTCGGCAGGTGATGGAGGCGCTCGCTGCCGTCGACCTGGCCGACACCGACATGCTCTTCGTCGAGAACGTCGGCAACCTCGTCTGCCCGGCGAGCTGGGACCTGGGCGAGGTGGCGAAGGTGGTGGTGCTCTCGGTCACCGAGGGCGAGGACAAGCCGCTCAAGTATCCCAAGATGTTCCGCATGGCCGAGGCTGCCGTCATCAACAAGATCGACCTCCTGCCATACGTTCCGTTCGACATCGAGAAGGCGATCGCCTTCGCGCGGGAGGTGAACCCCGCGCTCCGCTTCTTCCGCACCTCCGCGCATACCGGTGCCGGGATGGACGAGTGGTACGGCTACCTGCGCGAGAAGATCGCCACCGCCCGGGCCTCGTGAGCGCGTCGGGCCCGGAGCGCGCGGCCCGCACGCTCGCGGTCTCGGGGGTGGTGCAGGGCGTGGGATTCCGCCCGTTCGTGCACCGCCTTGCCCTGCGGCACGGTCTCGCCGGCTGGGTGCGCAACACGGCAGGCGAGGTGCAGATCCACGTGGAGGGTGACGCCGCCGCACTCGACGTGTTCGAGCTGGCGCTCGTCGCCGAGGCGCCGACCCTCTCGCGCGTCGAGCACGTGGCGGCACGGGTCATCCCGCCCGAGGGGTTCGACCGCTTCGCCGTGCGTGCAAGCGCCGATGCCGATGCGGCGCGTCCCGCCATCCCGCCCGACGTGGCGCTCTGTGCCGCGTGTGCGCGTGAGCTGCGCGATCCCGCGAACCGCCGGTTCGGCTATCCGTTCATCACCTGCACCGATTGCGGGCCACGCTACACCGTGGTGGAGGCGCTGCCGTACGACCGTGCGCGCACCGCGATGTGCGCGTTCGTGCCGTGTGCGGCGTGTGCGGCCGAGTACGAAGGGCCATGGGATCGGCGGTTCCACTCGGAGACGAACAGTTGTGCCGAGTGTGGACCGCGGGTGTGGGTGGAGGAGGTGAATTCGCCGGCCCCAGCGCGGCCTCTTCACAACGGCGTCGCAACTGCTGCCGAAGCGCTCCGCGACGGCGCCATCGTCGCGATTCGGGGGCTGGGTGGGTTCCACCTCGCTGTCGATGCCACGAACGACGCCGCCGTGCGCCGGCTGCGCGAGCGGAAGCATCGCGAGGCGAAGCCATTCGCCGTGATGGTCGCGTCGGTGGAGGAAGCGGAACGGCTCGTGACGCTCGATGCCGCAAGCGCCGAACTGCTCGGGTCGCGCGAGCGGCCCATCGTGCTGCTGCCCGCACGCGCCGACCACACACTCGCTGCTTCGGTGGCGCCCGGACTCGGCACGCTCGGCGTCATGCTCGCCTCGACGCCGCTCCACCTGCTCCTGCTCGACGCCGTGCGGCGACCGCTCGTGATGACGAGCGGCAACCTGACCGACGAGCCCATCGCCGCCTCGAACGACGAGGCGCGCAAGAGGCTCGGGGGCATCGCCGATCACTTCCTGCTGCACGACCGCGAGATCGTGGCGCGCTGCGACGACTCCGTGCTGCGCCCGGCGGCGAGCGGTCCGGTGTTCCTGCGCCGTGCCCGCGGCTACGCACCGCTGCCGCTCGACCTGCCGGTGCCGGCGCCCGTCCCGCTCCTGGCTGTGGGGGCGCAGCTCAAGCACACCTTCGCGCTGGCGCAGGGTGGTGCGGCGTGGCTGAGCCCGCACCAGGGTGACTTGGACCATCTCGAGACGCTCGAGCAGGTCGAGGCCACGCTGCGGCACTATCGGGACCTCTTCCGGGTGACGCCGGAGGTGGCGGTGCACGACCTGCATCCGGGCTACCTCTCGACCCGCCTTGCCGCCGAGACCGGCCTGCGGCTCATCGGCGTGCAGCACCATCACGCTCACTTGGCGGCGGTGATGGCCGAGCATGGTGAGACGGGACGCGTCGTCGGGCTCGCGTTCGACGGCACCGGCTTCGGCGACGACGGCAAGGTGTGGGGCGCCGAAGTGCTGGTGGCCGACCTGATTTCGGCCGAGCGCGTGGGGCACCTGCGGTATGCGCCGCTACCGGGCGGCGACAAGGCGGTACGGGCACCGTGGCGGAGTCTGGCAGGCTTCCTGTCGCTGGAGCGGGGAGCGACCCGCCAGGCGGAGCGGGCGTTCGCCGGGATTCCGTCCAACGAGCGCAGAATCTGTGAGCAGCAGATCGCGCGTGGCCTCAATGCGCCGCTCGCCTCGTCGATGGGCAGACTGTTCGACGCCGCGGCGTGCGCGCTGGGCCTGCGTATCGAGGCACATTTCGAGGGGCAGGCCGCCATGGAGCTCGAGGCCCTGGCCGGCACGACGGCCGGGGTGGAGCTGCCGTTTCCGGTGCGGGACGGCGTCATGGACCCCGTCCCGTTGCTCGTGGCCCTTGCCGAGGAGCGCGCGAAGGGCACCGACCCGGCGGTCCTCGCGGCAGGCTTTCACGATGCCGTGGCCCGGACGGCCGCCGCACTCGCCGTGCAGGCCGCCGCCTCCGCCGGCGTCCGCACCGTGACGCTGGGCGGCGGCACGTTCCAGAACGTCCGGCTGCTCGACCGAATGATCGGCCGGCTCGCGGACGAGGGCCTGCGGGTCCTGCGTCCCCGGCGGTTGAGCCCCAATGATGGCGCGATCAGCTTCGGGCAGGCGGCCATAGCCGCCGCCCGGCTGGCGCGCGAGATTTCCTGAACCCTCTCCTCGGAGGCACCATGTGTCTCGGCATCCCGGGCCGCATCCTCGATATTCGTGACGACTTCGGCCTCTCGATGGGGACGGTGGATTTCGGCGGCGTGCGCCGCGACGTCTGTCTTGCCTACGTGGCCGACGCCGTCCAGCCCGGCGACTACGTCGTGGTGCACGTCGGCTTCGCGATCTCCCGGGTCGACGAGGAGGAGGCGAAGCGCACGTACGACGTGCTGAAGGAGATGAGCCAGCTCGAGGAGCTCGAGTGGATGAGCGAGGTGGCCGACAAGGCGATCGAGACGGGAGAGCGGGCACTGTGAGATACCTGAGCGAATACCGGGATCCCGTCGTGGCCCGCGGTCTCGTCACCAGCATCCAGAGGACCGCCACGCGCCGCTGGACGATGATGGAGGTGTGCGGCGGCCAGACGCACACCATCGTGAAGCAGGGCCTGAACGAGCTGCTCTCGGACCAGGTGGAGATGATCCACGGCCCGGGCTGCCCGGTGTGCGTCACGCCGCTGGAGCAGATCGACAAGGCGCTCGCCCTCGCCTCGCGCCCGGACATCATCTTCACGTCGTTCGGCGACATGCTGCGCGTGCCGGGCAGCGATTGCGACCTGCAGGCCGTGCGCGCGCGGGGCGGCCAGGTGCGGATCGTCTACTCGCCGCTCGACGCGCTGCAGCTCGCGCGCGCCAATCCCGACAAGGAAGTCGTGTTCTTCGCCGTGGGCTTCGAGACGACGGCGCCGGCGAACGCGATGGCGGTGCACCGCGCCAAGGAGCTCGGCATCCGCAACTTCAGCGTGCTCGTCTCCCACGTCACCGTGCCGCCCGCGATGCGCGCCATTCTCTCCGCGCCCGACAACCGGGTGCAGGCGTTCCTCGCGGCCGGGCACGTATGCACGGTAATGGGCTGGACGGAGTACGAGCCGATCGCGGCACAGTACAAGGTGCCCATCATCGTGACGGGCTTCGAGCCCGTGGACATCCTGGAGGGCATCGCCCTCGCCGTGACGCAGCTCGAGGAGGGGCGCCACGAGGTGGAGAACCAGTACGTCCGCGCGGTGACCCGCCAGGGCACGGTGCCGGCGCGCTCACTCGTGGAGCAGGTGTTCCGGCTCGCCGACCGCAAGTGGCGCGGCATCGGCGAGATCCCGATGAGCGGCCTCGTGCTGCGCGACGAATACGCCGCGTGGGACGCGGAGACCAGGTTCGGCGTGGGCGACATGACCACCGAGGAGTCGTCCGAGTGCCGAGCCGGCGACGTGCTGCGCGGACAGCTCAAGCCGCACCAGTGCCCCGCGTTCGGCGGGAAGTGCAAGCCCGAGCACCCGCTCGGCGCGCCGATGGTGTCGAGCGAGGGCGCATGCGCGGCCTACTACAACTACGGCCGCCTGCGGCAGTCCGAGGTCGTGACCCGGTGACCACGATCGCCTCGACCGGACTCGTCTGCCCGACGCCGATGACTTCCAGCGCGCGCATCCAGCTGGGGCATGGCTCCGGCGGCAAATTGAGCGCCGCCCTCGTGCGCGACCATTTCCTGCCGCACTTCGGCAACGAAGTGCTCGCCCAGCTGGGTGATGCGGCCACGCTCGAGCTGCCGCACGGCCGGATCGCCGTGTCGACCGACACGTTCGTGGTGAGCCCGCTCGAATTCCCCGGCGGCAACATCGGGACGCTGGCGGTGCACGGTACGGTGAACGACCTCGCGATGATGGGCGCGGAGCCGCGCTATCTCACCGCGGGATTCGTGCTGGAGGAGGGCCTGCCGTTCGACGTGCTCGATCGCATCATCGCCACGATGGCGCAGGCGGCGCGCGATGCGAACGTGCTGCTCGTGACGGGCGACACGAAGGTGGTCGAGCGCGGCCGCGCCGACGGCATCTACGTCAATACCACCGGCATCGGCATGCTCGACGAGGTCGTGCGGCCGGGCCCGCACCGCGCGCGGCCCGGCGATGCGGTGCTCGTCTCGGGCCAGCTCGGTCGGCACGGCATGGCGGTGATGGCGTTCCGCGAGGGACTCGCGTTCGAGAGTGCCATCACGAGCGACACGGCAGCGCTGGTACCGTTGGTGCGGCTGCTCAAGGAGGTCGCCGGGGCGGAGCTCCGCGTGCTGCGCGATCCGACGCGCGGCGGCGCGGCGAGCGCGCTCAACGAGATCGCGCAGGCGTCCAAGGTGGGCATCACGCTGGATGAGCGGTGCCTTCCCGTGCCGACCGACGTGGCCGCGGCGTGCGAGATGCTCGGGCTCGACCCGCTCTACGTGGCGAACGAGGGCGTGCTGGTGGCCTTCATGCCCGCCCCACTTGCCGACCGTGCCCTCGCGGCGCTGCATGCACATCCGCTGGGCGCCCACGCGGCGAAGATCGGGGAGGTGGTGGAGCGACACCCGGGCATGGTGGTGCTGCGCACCGGCATCGGCGGCACGCGCGTGGTGGACATGCTGCCGGGCGACCAGTTGCCGCGCATCTGCTGAGTCGCGTGGTGACGGTCGGCACGAGAAAGCGGACCCGACCAGGGTCCGCTTTCACTTCATGCAGCCGGCGGCGAAGCGATCGCACTACGCCAGATACGTCCACAGGCCCAGCAGGCCGATGACCAGGCCCGACACGGCGATCACGTTGCCCGCGTCGTCGTCGACGAGCAGGCCGCCGATGAGCGCGGCCCCGCCGACAATCATGGCGATCCGCCCGTTCTTCTTCGAGCCGAAGGGCCCCTTGGCGGCGGCGTTCATCCTGAGCTCGGCCGTGGACTGATCCTGGGCCGTGAATCCCGCGCGCTGGTTTTCGTAACGCGGGCCCGGGGCCGGATTGGAAGCGACCGAGGCAGCCTGCGCGTGCAGCTGCGACGCGATGGCCGGCGTGGCCAGGGCGAGCAGCGAGCACGCTAGGGCAGTACGAAGACGACGAGTCATGTCGGAGCTCCAAAAGAGTGATGCAAGATGATACACCGAAGACATCGAAGTGGACCTGACTCGATTCCGGACGTCACGGATTCAAGCGGTTATACTACGCGCATTCCTATGCCACGGCGCCGTCGATGACCCGCGAACGCCTGCGCGTCCTGCTGCTGTCGGTGCTCCCGCTGGCCCTCGTCACGTTGGTGGGCTGGTGGGCCAGCCGCGAAGTCGCGCGCGTCATGCGCGAGCGCGCCGCCGATCGCCTGCACAACGTGCTGCGCGGAGCGGAAGCGGCCGTGCAGGCCGTGAATGGTCAGCAACAGAGCCTGGTGCGGTGGGTGGCGAATTCGCCGCGAGTGCGCGAGGCCTTGCTCGCCGTGGCCGCCAGGAGCGGCGAACCCACGGCGACGCTCCGTCACTCGCCCGAACGTCTGCGGCTCCAGGCCATGCTCGCGCCCATCCTGGGCAGCCACGGCGTCGACAACTTCGCGTTCGTCGACAGCACCGGCCGCATCCTGGTCTCCGACGATTCCACGCTCATCGGGCGACCCTCCCTGCTGTACACGCCCGACCGCGTGGCGCGGCTGCGCGCCGGGGAAGTCCTGACGGTGCCGCCGTTCGGCGTGGATGTCGGTGGACGCACGCTGCGCCCCGCGATCCTCACGGCCGTCGGCGTGCACGCAGACGCCGAGGCCCGGGGCCCGATGCTGGGCTGGTTCGACATGCGCGTGGATCCGTCCGCCGACTACGACGCGCTGTTCGCCGCCGGACGTCTTGAGCACACGGGCGAGGTCCTGCTGTTCGACTCGGCCGGTACGCTGCTCACCGCGAGCCGCTTCGAGAACGAGTTGCGGCGCGTCGGATTGCTGCAGCGCGACGGTGAAGCGGCGTCGGCGCTGAACGTGCGCCTGGCCGACCCGGGCGGCGACCTGCTTGTCGGCTTCATTCCCCAGGATGCACCGCGCGGCTGGCCCCTCACTGCAGCCGTCGCGAAGGCCGTCACGGGCGACAGCGGCACCGACGTCCGTGGTTATCGCAATTATCTCGGACGGACGGTGGTCGGTGCGTGGCGCTGGTATCCGAAGGCCGGCGTCGGTCTCGTGGCGGAACAGGAGTACCACGAGGCGTATGTGCCGCTGAGGCTCCTGCGCCGCACCTTCGGCGTGCTGCTGGCGCTGCTGGCCCTCGGTGCCACGCTCATCACCCTTGGCTTTCGCCTGCTTCGGCGCGCCAAGGCGCGTGCGGAGCGCGCGGAGCGCCTGGGGCAGTACACGCTGGAGTGGAAGATCGGCGAAGGCGCGATGGGCGACGTGTACCGCGCCCGGCACGCGCTGCTCAGGCGGCCGACCGCAATCAAGCTCCTGCGCCCCGACCGACTGAGCGCGCGGGCAAAAGGACGCTTCGAGCGCGAGGTGCAGATCACCAGCCGCCTCACCCATCCGAACACCGTCGCCGTCTACGACTACGGCCGCACCGATGCGGGCACGCTCTACTACGCGATGGAATACCTGCGTGGCCTCACGCTCGACCTGGTGGTGAGCCGCTTCGGTCCGATGCCCGAGCGGCGTGTCGTGCACGTGCTCAAGCAGGTGGCCGGCAGCCTCGCCGAGGCGCACGACCAGGGGCTCGTGCATCGCGACGTGAAGCCGCAGAACGTCATGCTCTGCCATCGCGGCGGCGTGGCCGATCTCGTGAAGGTGATCGACTTCGGCCTCGTGAAGGAGAGCCCGGACATCCGCAACCCGGAGCTCACGTCGGAGGGAGCGGCCGTCGGCACGCCGCTCTACATGGCGCCCGAGGCCGCCTCGTCGTCGGGCGAGGTGGACGCGCGCTCGGATCTCTACTCGGTCGGCGTGGTGGCCTACTTCCTCATCACCGGCGAGCAGCCATTCTTCGGGCTGACGGCGCGTGAGGTGTTCAGGAAGCACCTCGAGGACCGGCCAGTATCGCCCTCCGAGAAGCTCGGGCGCACGGTGGCGCCGGAGCTCGAGTCGCTCATCCTGCGATGCCTCGCGAAGTCGCCCACGTCGCGACCCGAGTCGGCGCGCGCGCTGCACTGCATGCTGGAAGAGGTCCTGGAGCCCTCCCTCGGCGCGTGGACGAGCGAGGAGGCCGAGGCGTGGTGGCGCGAGCATGCGCCGGAGCTGATAGGTCCGGGACCGGACGCGGACCAGGAGAAGCAGGGGCGACTCGCCGTCGACCTCGCCGGGCGCGCCGATCGCTGACACATTGCGGCGATGAACGACATCCCGCACGACTTCCTGCGCGACCTCGCCGTGGTGCTCGGCGTCGCCGGCGTCACCACCGTGCTCAGCCAGCTGGTGCGCCTGCCCGTGGTGCTCGGCTACCTGCTCGCGGGCGTGATCGTCGGCCCCGAGACCGGCGTGCCGCTGTTCGCCGATCGCGAGCGCATCCGCGAGCTCGGCGAGCTCGGCGTCATCTTCCTGATGTTCTCCATCGGCCTCGAATTCAGCTTCCGGCGCCTGA
>JBJMOZ010000166.1:0-2774 GCA_045803465.1 Gemmatimonadales bacterium
TGCTGCGACCCAGTGGCCGCTCGCGCGCCTGTACGACCTGATGGCGCCCACGCTGGATGTGTGGGCCCGGGCGCGGGACGTGGTTCGTGCTTGATGGGTCCGCGGCGGCCCGTGTCCGTCTCGTCGTGCTCGACGTGGACGGCGTGCTCACGGACAACGGCGTCTACATCGGCGCAGTGGCTGGGGAGCGCGTCGAGCTCAAGCGATTCAACATCCAGGATGGATTGGGACTCGCCGTCCTGCGGCTCGCGGGGCTCGAGGTGGCGGTGGTGAGCGGCCGCGTTTCCGCCTCCACCGCGCTTCGCATGAAGGAGCTCGGCATCACCGAGGTCGTGCAGGACGACGGCGCGCGCAAGCTTCCGGCGCTTCGCGCGCTGCTCGCGGCGCGGGGCCTCGATTGGAGCGCGATCTGCTACGTCGGTGACGACCTTGCCGATGTACCGGTGATGCGCCGCGTGGGCATGCCGATCGCGGTGCAGAACGCGGTGCCCGAGACGAAGGCGCTGGCGCGATTCGTCACCGAGCGGCGGGGCGGTGACGGCGCCGTGCGCGAGGCGATCGAGATGCTGCTGCGCGCGCGCGGCGAGTGGGATGCCGCCGTGCAGCAGTACTATCGGGAGCGGGGCGATGACGACGAAGCGTGACGCGCTCGTCGCCGAGGGGCGTCGCGTCCTCGAGCTCGAGGCCACCGAGGTGCGGGCCGCCGCAGGCCGCCTCGATGACGCGTTCGCGGAGGCCGTCGAACTGCTCGCCACCCGCCGCGGGCGAGTGATCGCGTCGGGCGTCGGCAAATCCGGGCTCATCGCCCGCAAGCTGGCGGCAACCCTCACCTCGACCGGAACGCCGGCGACCTACCTGCATCCGGTGGACAGCCTGCATGGCGATCTCGGCATCGTCGGCAGCCACGACGTCGCCATCGTCCTCAGCAAGAGCGGCGACTCCGACGACCTGATGGGTCTGCTCGCGTCGCTCCAGCGCCTGGCGGTTCCGATCATCGCGATCACCGGTGGCACCGACTCGCTGCTGGCGCGCGCCGCGACGGTGGTGCTCGACGCCGGCGTTCGCGAAGAGGCGTGCCCGCACGATCTGGCACCCACCAGCAGCACGACCGTGGCATTGGCCCTCGGAGATGCACTCGCCGTGGCCCTGCTCGGTGCCAAGGGCTTCCGCCGCGAGGATTTCGCCGCCCTGCACCCGGGCGGGAGCCTGGGCCGGAAGCTCCTGCTGCGCGTGCGGGACGTGATGCTGCCGCCGCAGGGTACCGTGGCGCCCGATGCTTCGATGCGCGACGTGGTCATGACGCTGGCGCATCACCGCGGCATGGCATTGGTGGTGGAGGGGGAGCGACTGCGCGGCGTCTTCACGGCGGGAGACCTTACGCGACTCGCGCAGCGGGATGCCGACTACCTCGATCGTGCCGTCTGCGACCTCATGACGCCTGCCCCGAAGACCTGCGTCGCGGACGATGCGGGCGCCGTGGTGGTGGGGGTGATGGAACGACACGGCATCATGGCGCTGCCGGTGCTCGAGGCCGAGCGGGTAGTGGGCGTCGTGCACTTGCATGACCTGCTCCGCGCAGGGGCCGTCTGATGCGCGCAGCATGGGCAACACTCGCCGCGCTCTGCGCCATCGGCACGGCGGCGTGCGAGCCACCGCCAGTCAAGCCGACCACGGTCGTCTCGGTGTCGGACACGGCCGATCAGGTGTTGCAGAAGTTCCATCACTACGTGACCGCCGACGGCGTGCGACAGAGCGAGGTGCAGGCCGACACGGCGTTCTTCTTCGAGGCCTCGCAGACCACGCTGCTGCGGACGATGCGCGTCGTCTTCTTCGACTCGGCCGGGGCATCACAGGCCACCGTCACCGCCAAGCGGGGCCAGTATCTCTGGCAGAGCGGCAACATGACGGCCGAGGGCAGCGTGGTCATGACCACCGCCGACGGGCGGGTGCTCAAGTCGGAGAAGCTCGTCTTCGACGAGGTGAAGCAGCAGATCTGCACCGATCAGCCGTTCACCTTCGACGATCGCAGCGGTCACGTGCAGGGACTGGGGTTTTGCTCGGACAAGCAGTTCGCCAACATCAGGGCCAAGGAGCCCAAAGGCACGTCGAAGGATGGCGTGTTGCTTCCGGGTCAGGGCGACGCCCCGGACAGCGGGCGGGCACCATGAAGCGTGGCAGCTGGCTCGTTATTGGGCTGTGTGTGGTGCTCCCGTCCACCGCAATCGCACAGGAAGGCCAGAACTGCATCTTCCGCCTGCAGTCGGTGGGCGACAGCGGCGTTCAAGTGAAGACGGCCGCCGGCACGGACTATTTCGCGGGCGGCGGGGTGCACATCACGTGTCAGGGCACCGCGGTCTCGATGGTCAGCGACAGCGTCGCGGCGTTCGGCGGCAAGGTGGTGAAGTTCATCGGAAACGTGCATTACCGCGACTCGACCGTGACGCTCGATGCCGACAACGGTACGTATTTCAAGGATGGGGAGCGCTGGGAAGCCCGGGGGAAGGTACAGACCACCAATCTCAAGTCCGGGTCCACGCTGACCGGACCGAGCGTCGACTACCTCCGGGTCGTGAAGGGTGTGCGCGACACCGCCGAGATGTTTGCAACGGGACGGCCCACCATCCGATATGTGACCCGCGATTCGGATGGAGCGACCCAGGAGCCGTACATCGTGGTGGGGGACCGCATCCGCCTGCGCGGCGACGACAAGATCTGGGCCGGCGGAAAGTTCACCATCGACCGGAGCGACTTCTCGGCGCGTGGCGACTCTCTTC
>JBJMOZ010000194.1:0-3771 GCA_045803465.1 Gemmatimonadales bacterium
GGACTTCCTCGGTCACCCGAGAGATGAACGCCTCAGCCGGCAGGACCTCCTGCTTCTTGCCGGCTCCCCGGACTCGGAGCGCGAGGCTGTCACTCTCGGCCTCCCGCTGACCGACGATCGCCATGTAGGGCACCTTCCACACTTCCCCTTCGCGAATCCGATAGTTGAGCGTCTCGTGGCGGTCATCGAGGTGCGCCCGGATGCCCGCGGCCTGCAGACGGTCGGTGAGGGCGCGAGCCGCATCGGTCTGCGCGTCGGAGATCGGAATGACGCGCACCTGCTCCGGCGCGAGCCACACCGGGAACGCCCCGGCGAAGTGCTCGATCAAGATCGCCAGAAACCGCTCGAACGACCCCGCCATGGCCCGGTGAATGACGACCGGCCGATGCTCGGCGTTGTCCTCTCCGATGTAGGTGAGGTCGAACCGCTCGGGCGCGGCATAGTCGAGCTGAATGGTGCCGAGTTGCCATTTGCGTCCGATCGAGTCGGACACGTCGAAATCGATCTTGGGGCCGTAGAATGCGCCGTCGCCCGCCTTGAGCTCGTAGGGCCTGCCGGTGGCCTCGAGCGCGGCCCGCAGGTCGGCCTCGGCCCGATCCCACATCGCGTCGTCACCGATCCGCTGCTCCGGCCTGGTCGCGAACTTGAGCGTGGCCGTGAGCCCGAACGTGGCGTACAGCTCGAGGATCATATCCGTGATCCGCCGGACCTCGGCGGCAATCTGATCGCCGCGCAGGTAGACGTGGCAGTCGTCCTGCTGGAATTGGCGGACGCGCGTGAGCCCGCCGAGCGCCCCGGAGACTTCGTTCCGATGCAGGACGTCGAAGGTGGCGAAGCCCAGCGGCAGCTCGCGGTAGCTGTGTTTCCGCGTCCCGAAGTAGAGGTGGTGCGACGGGCAGTTCATCGGCTTGAGCGAGAAGTCGTGCTCACCCGTCTCGCTGTCGAGCACCAGGAACATGTTCTCCCGGTACTTGCCCCAGTGGCCCGAGATCTCCCAGAGCCCTTTGTTGAACAGCAGCGGTGTCTTGATCTCCTGGTAGCCGGCGCGCTGGTTCAGGCTTCGGATGTATTCGTTGATCACCCGCACCATCGTCGTGCCGCGGTCGGTGTAGAACGGCGCGCCCGGCGCGAACGGGTGGAACATGAACAGGTCGAGCTCCTTGCCAAGCCGCCGGTGGTCGCGCTTGCGCGCCTCCTCGAGCCGGTGGAGATAGGCGTCCAACTCGTCCTTCTTGAACCACGCCGTTCCGTAGATGCGCTGCAGCATCTGCCGGTGCTCGTCGCCCCGCCAATACGCCCCCGCCGCGGAGAGCAGCTTGAAGTGCTTGAGACGGCCCGTGCCCGGGATGTGCGGCCCGCGGCAGAGGTCTTGAAAGGGCCCGTCGGTGTAGACGGTGATAGTCTCGTCGTCACCGAGCTCCGAGATCCGCTCGAGCTTGAGCGGGTCGTCGGCGAAGCGGCGGTTGGCCTCCGCCCGGTCCACCACCTCGCGGGTGAACGGGTAGTCGCGCTGGGCCACCTCGGCCATCTTGGCCTCGATCCGCGCCAGATCCTCGGGCGTGAACGGCCGGTCCACCTGGAAGTCGTAGTAGAAGCCGTCCTCGATCGCGGGCCCGAAGCCAATGGCGGCGTTGGGAAACAGCTCGCGAACCGCCGTCGCCATGATGTGCGCGGACGAGTGGCGCAGAACCTCCAGTGCCTCGGGGTCGCGCTCGGTGAGGATGGCGAGCGTGGTGTCGGCATCGAGCGGGCGGTCGAGATCCCAGACCGCGCCATTGACGCGCGCCGCCAGCGCCGCCCGCGCGAGCCCCGGCCCGATGCCCTCGGCGATCTGCCGGGCACTGGTGCCGCGTGGGACTTCACGCACGCTGCCGTCGGGCAGCGTCACCTTGATCGAGTCGCTCATCGCTCCTCGTGCTCGGTGGGCCGCGCGGGCGGCTCGCTCGATGGGGCATAGGCCAGGAACAGGCCGAGGCCCAGCAGAAGCAGCGCGCCCACGACCAGCCAGCGACCCATCTCGGGCCCGCGGGCGGCGATGCGATCGTCAGCCATAGGGTAACCTTCGAAGGAGACTGCGTTTTAGCCGCCGAAAATGTTAAGTTAACCGCATCCGGAATCTTCACGTAAGAGGAATGCGACGTGCGTCATCGCGAGCGGCTGGGCGGGGCAGAAATCGTTCTCTGGAGCAGTCTCGGCATGGGCCTCGGGCTCGTGGCGGGATTCGCCCTGAGCGAGTGGGTGGGCGGGATCAACCGCACGCGGGTGCAGAAGGTCGCCCGACGACTGCGTGAGGACGCGCCCGTCCGGCTTACCACCTCGGCATCGGCGCGCGCGGTGGCCGCGGCCATCGATGCCGAGCCCCGGCTCGCCGGACTGGGCATTCAGCCGCTGGCCGTGGCGCGTGGCGTGGTCGAGCTCCGCGGCTGGGTGCCGACCCGCGCCGCACGCACCATCGCGGGGCGCACCGCGCTGGCCGCGCCGGGCATCGAGAGCGTGATCAACAGCCTCCTGGTGCATGGTGAGGACGATCGCCCGGCCCCCAGCTCGCGGGCCACCGACCAGAGCGCATGACCGAGCCGCTCGCGCCGCAGTACAATCCCATCGCCATCGAATCCGACCTCTACGCCTGGTGGCAGTCGCGCGGACTGTTCTCGCCCGACGCCGTGCCGGGCTCGGGGGCACCGTACGTGATCATGATGCCGCCGCCGAACGTGACGGCGGTGCTGCACATGGGCCACGGCCTCAACAACACCGTGCAGGATGTGCTGGTGCGGTTCGAGCGGATGCGGGGGCGCCGCGCGCTCTGGCTCCCCGGCACCGATCACGCCGGCATCGCCACGCAGAACGTCGTGGAGCGCCTCCTCGCCAAGGAGGGCCTCACCCGGTTCGACGTGGGCCGCGATGCCTTCGTGGAGCGCGTGTGGGCGTATGTGCGCGAGACCGGCGCCGCCATCCTGGAGCAGCTCAAGGCCATCGGCAGCTCCGCGGACTGGAGCCGGACGTACTTCACCCTCGACGACGACCTCAGCCGCGCGGTGCGCGAAGCGTTCGTCACCCTGTACGAACAGGGGCTGGTCTACCGCGGTCACTACATCATCAACTGGTGTCCCCGCTGCCTGACCGCGCTCTCGAACGAGGAAGCCGAAAAGGAAGAGACCGACGGAAAGCTGTGGCACCTGCGCTATCCGCTCGCGGATGGCGAAGGCCATCTGACCGTCGCCACCACCCGGCCCGAGACCATGCTCGGCGACACCGGCGTGGCGGTGCATCCCGCGGACGAGCGCTACCGGCACCTGATCGGCCGCGAGGTTCGCCTGCCGGTGGTGGACCGCCTGATTCCGATCGTCGCCGACGAGGCGGTGGACGCCGCGTTCGGCTCGGGCGCGGTGAAGCTCACGCCGGCGCACGATCCCGTGGACTTCGAGATCGCCCGCAGGCACGGCCTGCCTGCCATCGACGTGATGACGCCCGAGGCGCGCATCAGTCTGGCCGCGCCGGACCGGTTCCAGGGCCTGGACCGGTTCGAGGCCCGCACCCGCGTAGTCGCCGAGTTCGAGGCGGCAGGCCTGCTCGAGAAGACCGAACCGCATCGCCATGCCGTCGGCCATTGCTACCGCTGCGACACGGTGATCGAGCCCCGGCTGTCCGATCAATGGTTCGTCCGGATGCAGCCGCTGGCCGCGCCGGCGCTGGCGCGCTACCGTGACGGCACCCTACGCTTCATCCCCGAGCGCCGGGGCGATGACTACACCCAGTGGCTCGAGGGCATCC
>JBJMOZ010000247.1:0-5569 GCA_045803465.1 Gemmatimonadales bacterium
GACGATCCAAGGAAGGCGATGGGGTTCGTACGCGTCGCGTCCGAGGGAGGTTTCAGATGGGGACGCTCCGGGTTCAGACGGGTATATTCGTACGCCTCGCACTCGGATGTTTCGCCTGATGCCCGTTCCGGCCCTCACCACGCTGCTCACCGGCCTCGTGGACTACGCGGGACTCTTCCCGCCCGCAGCGCTCGACATGCCGGACGCAGTGCGCGAGTACGCCGGCTATCGCCGCGGCACCCACGCCTGGATGCTCGGCCGCTTCGTCCTTCCCGTGGCCCGGCTGGGCGAATTCGAGCACGCCGCCGAGCCGCTCCTGCCGCGTAACCCGGAAGCAGCGTGGCCACTCGCCGTGCTCGCGAGCGCCGACCCGGCGGAGACGGTGAAGCTCATCGGCGAGTTCAATTGCCGCCACGCCGCGACGGGTGCCGGTGCCGCGGTCGTGGATACGCTCGAGCTCAAGGCGAGCACGGCCGCCGAAATCGCGATGGTCGTGCCGACTCTGCCGACGTGGCTCGTGCCGTATGTCGAGATCCCGCTCGCCGAAGACCCGGCACCGCTGGTCGAGGCGCTCGCGCGCCACGGTGCACGCGCCAAGATGCGCACGGGCGGGATCGCCGCCATCGCCTTTCCGACGGCCGCCGAAGTGGCACGGTTCATCGTGGCGTGCACCCGGGCCCACGTGCCATTCAAGGCCACGGCCGGCCTGCACCATCCGCTGCGCGGCGACTTTCGCTTCACCTACGAGCCGGGCAGTCAGTCGGGCACAATGTTCGGCTTCCTGAACGTGTTTCTCGCCGCAGCGCTCGCGCGCACCGGTGCCGACGAGCGTGACGTCGCCGCGCTGCTCGAGGAACGCCACCCTGCGGCGTTCACCTTCGGTGAAGACGGCGTGCGCTGGCGCCATCAGCTCTTTCCGCCCGATGCACTGCAGCGCGCGCGCGACGGCGCCGTCTCCTTCGGATCCTGCTCGTTCCGCGAGCCGGTCGACGACCTCACTGCCCTGAGACTCCTGTGACGCCTTTCCCGATCGACGACACGCACCGGCCGGAGCTCGAGAGCTGGGTCGAGTCGGCCGCAGACCCGGCCACCGACTTTCCGCTGCAGAACCTGCCGCTCGGCATCTTCCGGCGCCGCGGAAGCGACGAGATGCCACGGCCGGGCGTTGCGATCGGTACTCAGGTGCTTGACCTCGCCGCAGCCGCGGCTTCGGGTCTGCTGGCCGAGGCGCCGGTTGCCGCCAGCCGTTGCAGTGCGACCACGTTGAACGGACTGGCGGCGCTTCCCCCGGATGAGCGCCTGCGCTTCCGTCGCGTGCTCCATGCGCTGCTGCGCACCGATACGTCGGAAGGCCTCGCGGCCCGCGCCCGCGCGGAACTGGTGCCGCAGGCGGAAGCGGAGATGCTGCTCCCGATGCACATCGGCGATTACACCGATTTCTATGCCTCCGTATTCCATGCCACGAACGTCGGCAGCATGTTCCGCCCGGACAACCCGCTGCTCCCGAACTACAAGTGGGTGCCGATCGGCTACCACGGCCGCGCGTCGTCGATCGTGCCGAGCGGCACGCCGGTGCGGCGCCCCCACGGGCAGACGCGCGACGACAATGCCCAGCCACCGAGCGTCGGGCCCACGAAGCGGCTCGACTACGAGCTCGAGGTGGGCTTCGTGATCGGTCGGGGCAATCCGCTCGGCACCACGATTCCGCTCGCGGACGCCGAGACGCATCTGTTCGGGCTCTGCCTGCTCAACGACTGGTCCGCGCGCGACGTGCAGACGTGGGAGTATCAGCCACTCGGGCCGTTCCTCGCCAAGAACTTCGCCAGCACCATCTCGCCCTGGATCGTCACCGCGGAGGCGCTGGCGCCGTTCCGCACGGCGGCCTTCGCACGGCCTGACGGCGACCCGGCGCCGCTCCCCTATCTCGCCGACGAGGAGAACGAGCGGCAGGGCGGGTTCGACGTGCAGCTCGAGGTGTTGCTGTCGTCCGAGCGCATGCGAGTGGAGGGCATGCTGCCGACGCGCATCAGCGCATCGCGCCTCTCCGATCTCTACTGGACGGCGGCGCAGTTCATCACGCACCACACCGTGAACGGTTGCAACCTGCAGCCCGGTGACCTGCTGGGGAGCGGCACCGTCTCGGGACAAGCCAAGGACGCGCGCGGCTGCCTCCTCGAGCTGACCTGGCGCGGCACCGATCCCGTCGCGCTGCCCACGGGCGAGACGCGCCGTTTCCTCGAGGACGGGGACGAGGTCGTCATGCGCGGCCGCTGCGAGCGCGAGGGCTTCCGTGGCATCGGGCTCGGCGAGTGCCGGGGCATCGTGACGCCGTGACGCTGGCGCGGCCCCGGCTCCGCCCCATCACCGAGCTGCGTTTCGACAATCGCTACGCCCGGCTGCCTGACGACTTCCGCGTGCCCGTCACGCCCAAGCCGCTGCCGGATGCGCGGCTCGTGCACTTCAACGAATCCGTGGCACGCCTGCTCGATCTGGATCCCGCCGAGGCGGAGCGTACCGACATCGCGGCGTACCTGGCCGGCAATCGACTCCCGGAGGGCGCCGAGCCCGTCGCGCAACGTTACGCCGGACACCAGTTCGGCCAGTATGTGCCGGAACTCGGCGATGGACGCGCCATCCTGCTCGGCGAGGTGGTGAGCGAAGGCGGAGCCCGCTGGGACCTTCACCTGAAGGGCGGCGGCCCCACGCCGTTCTCCCGCGGCTTCGACGGCCGCTCGGTGCTACGCTCGGCGATCCGCGAGTATCTCTGCGGCGAGGCGCTGCACGCCCTGCGGGTTCCCACCACGCGGGCGCTGGGCATCGTGGTGGGCAGCGAGCCGGTGCGGCGCGAGGTGACCGAGCGCGCGGCCACCATCATTCGCGTGGCACCGAGTCACGTGCGGTTCGGCACCTTCGAGTCGTTCGCGTGGCGACGGCAGCCGGAACACCTTCGGATGCTAGCCGATCATGTGGCGGACACGCACTTTCCCGACCTCGCCGCATTCCCTGATCGGCACGCGCGCCTGCTCGAGGAGGTGGCCATCCGTACGGCCCGCCTGATGGCCGCGTGGCAGGCCGTCGGCTTCGTGCATGGCGTGATGAACACCGACAACATGTCGGTGCTCGGGCTCACGCTCGATTTCGGCCCCTTCGCATTCATGGAAGGCTTCCTTCCCGATTTCGCGCCCAACCACTCCGATCCATGGGGACGCTACGCGTATGCCCAGCAGCCGGCCGTGGGTGAGTGGAACGTCAGCATGCTCGCCAATGCGATGGCCGTGCTGATGGATCGCGAGCGCGCGCAGGCAGCGCTCGATGATTACGCTCCCGCATTCGAGGCCGCCTATGCCGCGCGCATGCGCACCAAGCTCGGACTGCGCGATGCGCGACCGGAGGATGCCGACCTGCTCGCAGGGTTCCTCGCCCTGCTCGCCGCCGAGCGCGCCGACTGGACACTCGCCTGGCGCGCGCTGGGCGGCATCACGGCGGCCACCGGCACCGACACGCGTGCCCTGGCGGCGCAATTCACCCGGCGCGAGGCGTACGACGCGTGGCTTGCCGACTACCGGACGCGTCTCGTCTCGGAGGGCAGCGACGATGCCGAGCGCCGGGAGCGCATGGATCGCGTGAATCCGCAGTACGTCCTGCGCACCCATCTCGCGCAGCGTGCCATCGAGGCCGCCGAGCGAGACGACTTCAGCGAGGTAGACCGGCTCTTCCGCGTGCTGCAGCGGCCATTCGAGGTGCAGTCCGGCGCGGACGACTACACACTGCCGTCGACCGACGGCGCGGCGGGCACCTCGCTCAGCTGCTCCTCATGAGCGACGCCGGCCCGTCTCGCACGCTGCGCTGGGGCTCGCTCTGGCAGCGCCTCGGCGCCGAGGGCGATCCGGCTCCTGCGCTCGCCGAGATCGAGCGCCGCTACTCCGAGCCCGGCCGCCACTACCACACCCTGACCCACCTCGAGGCCTGTCTCGACACGTTCGAGTCGGTGCGCAGCCTCTGCGAGCGGCCCGACGAGGCCGAGCTCGCGCTGTGGCTGCATGACCTCATCTGGACACCGCTCGGCGCGGACAACGAGGCACTGAGCGCGGCCTGGGCCGAGGCCTGCTGCCGGCAGGCCGGCCTCACCCCCGACATCGGCGACCGCGTGGCCAGGCTCATCCTGGCCACCCGGCACGACGGCACGCCGCTCAGCGGTGATGCGGCCGTGGTGGCGGATGTGGATCTCGCGATCCTCGGCGCATCGCCCGAAGTGTTCGAGCGCTACGAGTCGGCGATCCGCGCCGAATATGCGGGGGTGCCCGAGGTGGCGTTCCGTGCCGGACGGGCACGCGTGCTCCGCTCGTTTCTCGACCGGCCGGCCATCTTCACCACCGTGGTGATGCACGAGGCGCTCGAGCGCCGGGCGCGTGCAAACCTCCTCACCGCGCTCACGAAGCTGACCCCTGCAAATCATCCCGACTGTCCGTAAGTTCCCCCGGGTGGTCCGCCAGGTCGCGTTCCCTTCAGGCGAGGCATGTCGGTGCATCGAGTCCGGCTCGAATCGGGTGAGGAGAGGAGCTACGGCACCCTCGAGGAGATGGTGGCGGACGTGGACGCGGGCATCATCACGTCCCGCGCCCAGATCTTCCACGCCGCTTCGGCCGCCTGGCTGTCGGTGACGCAGCATCCGCTTCTCCTGCCGCATTTCGTCGACGCACCGCTCGCCATCACCGGCTCCTCCGACTTCCTCAGCACCCTCGCACCCACGGCGCCGCACGTGCCGCCCCCGCCACCGCCGCAGGCCGAGGTCGAGCCGTCGCTCGATGGAGACCTGCCGCCGCTGCCCGACTACCGTCCGCCATCCGAGTGGAAGTCCGATCGCAGCTACGCGCCACTGTTCCGCGTCCTCGGCCTCACGGTGGTCCTGGCGACGCTTGGGGGCGGCGGGTGGTACGCGTGGCACACCTGGGCGGAGCGGCAGACGGCGCGGGCCATTGCGGCAGCCGAGGCGGCCGACACGGTGGTGCGTGCGCAGCCGGTGGATACGATCCCTGACAGCGTGCTCGCAAAGGCACTCGAGACCCTGCGGGCAGCCGACACCGCGGGCATGGGACGCGCGCGGGAGATCACGCTGCGCGACCGATTCTCCGGCGTGCCGCTACGGCCGATCGACAAGCTGCGGAGCATGACGCCCGTCGAGCTCCGCCGCAGCTACGCCGCCTCGTATGCCACCGCACGTGCCGCCATGGACTCCGACTTCGTCGCCGCGGGCGTGATCCACCTCTTCAGCACCGCGCGCCTGGCCACGCCGGACAGCCTGCGCGCGGGGCGCCAGCTGGTGCAGGCAGCACGCAACATCCTCCGTGTCTACCTGAGCAACGAAGTGCAGATCGAGCGCGCGTTCCGCGACACCATCGCCTTCCAGACCAGCAAGTCCGGCTGGGCCACGAATGCGCTGAACGAGTGGAAGGCACGCGCGATCCTGAAGGAGAGCTACGAAGGCGCGCAGCTGGCCGACTCGATGCTGCAGCGCATCGATGAGCTGTACGTCCTGCTCCTCGACCAGGCCGGCCGCTACCGCGTGGGC
>JBJMOZ010000028.1:0-8027 GCA_045803465.1 Gemmatimonadales bacterium
CGTGTCGATATACGCCGCGAATCGCAGCAGCCGGCCGTCCCGTACCGTCCACACGTGCACGATGTCGAGGTCGATCCGTTTGCCCGAGGCGCGCGCCGTGCCGCGGAGCTTTCCCACCACCGCCACGTCGTTGCCCGCCGGGATGTAGGCCACGGGCTCCGGCGTCGCGTCGGTGTGCTCCGCCAGGAGCCGGAAGAACGTCTGCGCGCCTTCGAGCCCGCGGTGCACGCCGCCCCAGGGCAGCAGCTCGGTCTGCACCATCTCGATGTCGGGATCGACCAGCGCCATCACCGCGGCGACATCCTGCCGCGCGTACGCTTCGTAGCCCCGCCGCACCACCTCGACGTTCTCGTTCATGACACCACCAGCGTATCGGGTCCGCTCACCTTCTCGATGTGGCAGCCCTGCGGCGCGCTGAATTCGTAGAGCGCCTCCACGCTCGCGCCGCCGCCGCGCGACGCGGTGACGCGGAACTGCTCCACGCCGCTCGGAATGAGGCGCGTCGCGTTGTCGTCGAGGATGACGTAGGCGCCGGCGATCAGGTCGATGATCGATGTGATCGGCACCAGCTCCCCGGTGCGCACGTGGAACGTCTGCACCATGGCGTCGGTGACGGGCTGGTTGCTCGTGTCCATCACGAACACCGTCGCCGTGCGGAACTCCTCGGTGCACGCCGCCCGGTCGTCATCGTCGCACGCGACGCCCAGTAGCAGTGGCAGCAGCAGCCAGCGCCGGCTTCTCATGCGCGGTCCTTCCGCCCGAGCGCTGCGGCGTCCACCGCCGCGATGCGACGCTCGGCCACGCGCCAGTCGATCATCGGCGCCACCTCCTCGTCGCTGACCTCGAGCGTGGCCTGCGCACGCGCGAGCACCACGTCGCCGCCCGCCACCACGCGGCCGAACTCGATCTCCGCCCGGCGGCAGAACCGCTCCTGGCGTGCCCGGTCCTCGAAGTCGAGCGGCAGCCCCGCCGCATGCAAGCGCGCGTGCATCGCCTCGTGCAGGATGGTCGCCGCGACCTCGGCGTCGTTGTGCTGCGGGTTCGCGCAGAAGGTGAGCTCCACGATGCACGTGCCGTCACTCGGATCGTACGCGCCGCGACATGGATAGCGGAGCACGAGCAGCCGGCTGAAGTCCCGCCGCAGGCGCCGGAAATGCCACGGCACATGCTGCGCCAGCAGGCCCAGCGACCGGTCGAGCCGCGCCAGCACGTCGTCGGTACGGCTGTCGGGACGGCTGTTCAGCACCACGACCGGCAGGCCCCGCACTTCGTGCACCGTCGGCTCCGCCGACACGGGCGCTGCCGCGTACGGATTCAGCCAGTCGAGGATGCGGTCGAGCATGAGCGTTCCTCCAGCACTACCCCACCTTGCCGAGTGGCGGCGATTGTCCGACGTTACACCATATCATGACCGATTCGGACGCTCCGCGCCCCGCGCGCCAGACACCTGCGAGTACCCGGCGCGAGCTTGAAAGGCTCGAACGGGACCTCGACCCCACCACGCCCACGCAGGCCGAGGCGCACCTCGAGCGCTATCGCAACTTCGCGTGGCTGATGGACGAATCGATCAAGCTGCCGATCGTCCCCTTCCGCATCGGACTCGACTCCATCGTCGGCCTCATTCCCGGTGCCGGCGACCTCCTGCTCGGCACCATGGGCACCTATGCGCTGTACGTCGCGTGGCGCCTCGGTGCGCCCGGCCTCGTGCTGGGGCGCATGCTGGGCAACCTCGCCATCGACACGTTCGTCGGCTCCATCCCGCTCGTCGGCGATGTGTTCGACGCCGGCTTCAAGGCCAACACGCGCAACCGCCGCGTGCTCGAGGCGTGGCTCACGGAGCCACGTCGCACCACGGCGCGCAGCAAGTGGATCTTCGCCCTGGCGTTCGTGCTGCTGCTGGTGATGGTGGGCGTGTCGCTCTGGATGGTGTGGCTGATCCTCTCGGTGCTCCTCACCCTCGTCCGCGGCGGCGCCTGACCGCCTCGAGTATCCGCATGGCCACCGACCTCCGACCCTTCGCGCGCATCTTCGCGCTCAACACCGACCTGCTGCTGAACGCCACCGACGGCCTGCGCGACGACGAGGCGACACGCCCCGTGCAGCCGCACACCAACACCATCGCCTTTCTCGTGGCGCATCTCACCGACACGCGCCACTACCTTGCCGCTCTGGCCGGCCAGCCGACCGACAACCCGCTCACCAAGCTGCTGCAGGACGCGAAAGCCAGCACCGACATCAGGGAATGGCCGCCGCTCGAGACCCTGCGCGGCTACTGGATGTCGGCCGGCGCCCATCTCGCCGCCGTGCTGCCCGCGCTCGGCGACGAAGTACTCGCCGAGCGCCTCGAGCGCCCGCTCCCGGGGGGTGACCCCACCCTGCTCGGCGGCATCGCGTTCGCGACGCAGCACGAGTCGTATCACCTCGGCCAGATCGCGCAGTTGCGGCGCATGCTGGGACACCCGGCGATGAGCTACCGGCGACGCGCCTGACCCAGGCTTGATGCCGCGGTGGCGCTGCTCGCGCCCCGCATGCCGTTCAGCTGACGGGCGCGATCACCGAGAACACGGCGCCCTGCGAATCGCGCAGCGCCGCCCATCGGCCGATGCCCGGTGCGTCCGCCGGTGCCGTCAGCACCTCGCCTCCGAGCTTCGTGGCCAGCTGCACCGTCGCGTCGCAGTCGGCCACGGCGAAGTACGTACGCCACCCGGGCCGCACGTCGCCCATGCCGGGCGTGATCTGGCAGCAGCCCCCCTTCGGCGTGCCCTCCGCCATGAACACGGTGTACTCGCCCTCCGGCGTCTCCATCGAGCTCAGCTCCCACCCGATGAGCTTGCCGTAGAACGCCGCGGCCCGCGCGCGCTCGGGGGACATCAGCTCGTTCCAGCAGAGGGAATTCGGCTCGTCACGCACGCCGACGCCGGGATGGTTCTTCGCCTGCCACACGCCGAACATGCCGCCCGTGGGATCCTGCAGCACCGCCATGCGCCCGTGCTCCATGACGTCGAACGGCGCGGCGAGCACCGTGCCGCCGAGCGCGACGACGTGCGCGGCCGTCTCGTCGGCGCTCGTCACGGCGATGTAGTTGAACCAGTGCGACGGCATGCCCTGCCCCTTCTCCGCGTCGCTGATCTGGTAGATCGCCGCGACCTCGTGGCCGTCGAGTTGGCACATGGTGTACACGCCGCCGGTGATCGGCACCTCGCGCATCGTCCAGCCGAACAGCTCCGGGTAGAACTTCTTCGCCGCCTCGGCGTCCGTGCTGCTGAGCTCGACCCAACAGAAGGTGCCGGGGCTGTGCGACGTCATGGTGGGCATACGGAAACCCTCCCGTAGAAACCTGCGTCATGGGTGATGACCACGTATCCGATGTATCCTTCAGGCACGCTACCCGCAACCATGCGCCGATTCTCGACCACGAGGCTTCCGATGACGCTCGCCCGTCCCGCCCTTGCCCTCTGCGCCACCCTCGCTGCCGCGGGCGCGCTGCATGCACAGGACAGCCGCCCCAAGGGCATCAAGGTCCGCTGGGACCGCCCCTCCGCCGACACGGTCAAGACGTCGCTCGCCTCGATGTCGCCCGGCTGGCACGTCACCACGGGCCCCAACGCCGGCATCTTCTACGACCCGTCGTGGACCGCCACCGGCAACTACAAGGCCGAGGCCGTCATCCACCTCTTCGACCCGCCGAAGGGCCACGCCGAGGCGTACGGCATCTTCGTCGGCGGCAAGGATCTCGAGGGCGCGGGCGAGAGCTACCTCTACTTCCTGCTCCGCACCGATGGCCAGTACCTGGTCAAGCAGCGCACCGGCAAGCAGGTGAAGGAGATCGTCGCCCCCACCGCCAACCCGGCCATCAAGCCGTTCGAAGCCGCACAGAAGAGCGTCGCCAACACGCTCGCCATCCAGGCCGGCGCCGAAACCGTGGACTTCCTGATCAACGGCACCAAGGTCGCCAGCAAGCCGCGCAAGGACCTCGCGGTCGACGGCGCGGCGGGGCTGCGCGTGAATCACCAACTGAACCTGCACGTGGAGAAGTTCGCGATCTCCAAGTAGTCGGGAGCAAAGAGCGGAGTCCACTCGACGGTCGAGAGGGCTCCGCTCTTGTTCACGGGATTGCTTCGTCGCTGCGCTCCTCGCAATGAGCAGTTACGGCTGCATCTGCTCCCCACCACCCCCCACCGCCAGCTTCCCCACCGTCCCCGCGTCCGTCGCGAACCAGATGCTCTTCGTGCGCGGGTCGAACGTCATGTGCCGGATCGTCATCCCGCCGCTCTGCGTCACCGGCGTCACGCTGACGATCTTGTTCGTGCGCGTGTCGAACGCCGTGAGCTGGTTGGGACGAACTCCCGTCTCGGCCACCCACACGCGGCCGTTGTCGTCGGCCGCCATGGCGTAGGGCAGCGACTGCTTCCCGCCCGGCAGCGGATACTCCGTCGTGGTGCCGTTGGCGGGATCGAGCCGGATGAGCGTGCCGCGCGGATAGTCGTCCACCCACACCTTGCCGTCGGCGAGCGCGATGCGCCGCGGCCGCGAGTCGGCGTTCGGCAGCGTGAACTCGCGCAGCGCAAACGTCACCGGGTCCACCGTGCCCACCTTATTCGTCCCGAACTCGGCGAACCACGGCCGGTCGAGCTTGTCCACCACGAGGCCGTAGGGGCCGGAGCCAGGAGCGGGCAGCTTCACGATGCGCATCATGCCGGACTTCGTGTCCAGCTTGCCGACCGCGTTGCCGCGCGCCACCGTGAACCAGATGTCGTCGCGCGAATCGAGCGCCATCGTGTGCGGATCGGTGAGGCCCTCGGGCAGCTTGTAGGGCGTCACCACGCCTGAGGCGGGATCGATGCGGTTGATGGTGCCGTTGTGGTTGCCCGAGAGCCATGCACGGCCCTGACGGTCCACGATGACGTTGTGCGGGATGGTGCCGGCCGGCAGCTCGTAGCGCTTGAACTTGCCGGTGCCGGGCTCGAACAGGCCGATGAAGTTGCCCAGCATGCCGCAGAACCAGATGCGGCCCTGGTCGTCGGCGACGGGATCGCGGATGAGGTCCTTCGGATCCCACGGCGTCTCCCATTCGGTGATGGGGAACGTGGGCAGCGTCGCCGACTGCTGGGCGAGCGCGGGCGTGGCGAGCGCGAGGAGCGCAACGGGAAGCAGGCGCATGGAGAGGACCGGGTTGCGAGAAGTCATAGATATACACCTACGACGGGCCCCGGTCCCCCGTTTCAGGACCTTACACCAGCAGCTTCATCATCCGCTTCAGCACGTCGGCCAGCGACATGACCATCAGCGCCAGCGGCAGCAACGGTAGCATCACCACCAGCAGCGCCGGTATCATCCGGCGGATGTCGAGCGGCATCGGCTTCATGAGCCGTACGGACGCATACGACGACGTGAAGTCCGCCAGCGTCGACGGATCGGCGTTGCCCAGCAGCGGCTCCGACGTCCGCTCGGCGCTGAGCCACTTCCGCTCGAAGTTGCCCACCAGCTGCTGGCCGAGCGCGTCGTAGCCCATCAGCGCGCGGCGCTTGATCGGGCCCATGCGTCCGATGAAGAACAGGAGCGGCGCGTACATCGCCAGCATGGCCACGACGAGCACCACCACGGCAGGCCCCTTCGCAGCCGCGAGCGGCGCGCCATCGTGCAGCATCTCGTAGGCGAGCCGGCCCGCCACCGTGGCCGCGAGCGCCGCGAACACGGGTGCGAACGCACCCTGTGCCAGGGTGAGGAAGCTGAGCCCGCCGTGCTGGTCGGGATGGCCCGGGCTCACCACCAGCCGCGGGCGCAGGAAGCCCACGACGAAACGGCTCCAGATGAAGAGCCACCACGCCCAGCGCAGCGCGAGCACGCTGCTGATGAAGAGGCTCACGACGAAGTACCACCAGCCCGCCCGCGACAGCACGGGCTCCGCGCCCGCCGTGCCGAGCCACGAGCTGTGGGCTGCGAGGCGGTCGGCGAGCAGCGTGTTGCGACCCAGCCAGAGCACCGTCACGACGAGTGCCATGATGAGCAGCTCGATCGCCAGCGAGTCGCGGTCGCGCACCAGTCGGTCGAGCGCCGCCTCGAGCGCCGGCAGCTCGGCATCGTCGACCAGTCGCCGCTGCCGGATGAGCTGGAGGATCGACTGCGCCGCGCGCGACACCACCACGTCCGCGACGATGAGCAGCGGCAACGCCACCAGCAGCCGCGCATGCACCGCGGGATCGCGCAGCAGCGGCACCTCCACCGCCGAGCCGGTCAGGGTGCCCTCCAGCGCCGCGAGCACGACCAATGGCACCCACGTCAGCAGCACCAGCAGCAGGATGCTTCGCGCGGGGCGCACCTCGTCCGACGAGGCGGCGCCGACGCCGCGCAACGCCCGGAAGATCAGTCCGCCCGAGGCCAGCGACACGATGGCTGGATGCATGGGGATCCATTGAAGGGGATCCTGCAATGTGCCGCCGCCCCGCCGAACTATCAAATGGCCGTATGGACAATGAGGCGCACGGGGATCCCGCCATTGGAGGTGCGGAAGACCTCCCGCCAGTCGAGCCCCGTGGCGTGGTCGAGCCGGGGGTTGGCCGTGAGCAGCGCCGCCGTCCAGCCGTCGAGGCGTTGCGTGACGAGCTTGCCCAGGGTGGCGTAGAGGTCGCGGAGCCGCGCCTCCTCGCCCACGCGCACGCCATAGGGCGGATTCGACACCAGGAAGCCGGGCCCGCCCTCGGCGGAGAGCGCCGACAGCGCCGCCTCCTCGAACGTCACGTCCTGCGCCACACCCGCACGCAGCGCATTCTCGCGCGCCGCCGCGACCGCGCCGGCATCGCGATCCCGGCCGGTGATCGACACTGGCGAGCGCGCACGCACCTCCGACTCGGCGCGCGCATGCACCTCGCGCCACGCATCCGCGTCGAACCCCGGCCAGCGCATGAACGCGAACCCGCGCTCGAGCCCCGGCGCCATGCGCCGCGCGATGAGCGCCGCCTCGATCGGGATCGTGCCCGAGCCGCACATCGGGTCCACGAGCGGACACTGTCCGTCCCATTCCGCGCCGAGCAGCATGGCGGCGGCGAGCGTCTCGCGCATCGGCGCCTTTGCCGTCTCCTGCCGGTAGCCGCGACGGTGCAGCAACTCGCCCGAGCTGTCGATGCTCAACGTGAACTCGTCGCGATGCACCCGGACCACGAAGAGCTGCTCCTCTGCGTCGGCCGACGCACGACCAGCCGCTTCCATCAGACGCTGCGCGATGCCCTTCTCGTGATAAAGCTTCGACTTCTTCGACGTCACGTCGAATGTCGGGGCCACGCCGGCTGCGAGCCACCGGCTCCACTCGAGTTTCGTGGCATGCCGCTCGAGCTCGAAGAACGTGCGTGCCCGAAACCGCGCCACGCGCACCAGCACGCGGCTCGCGGTGCGGAGCCGGAGATTGGCGTCCTGCAGCAGCGCGGGCGTCGCAGGGAAGGTGATGCCGCCGGGCTCCGGCGCGAGTTCGCCGGCCCCGAGCGCGCGCAATTCCCGGGTGGTGATGGCCTCGATGCCCGGTGCCGCGATCGCGAAGCACTCGAGCCGGTCAGTCACCCTTTCCTTCCGGGCCGGTGCATGGCATCGTAGGAGCTCCCACGTTTCGTACTGTCTCAGGAGGATCGATGATCGTTCACGCCGCGCGCGCTGCCACTCTCACCGCGATGCTGCTGGCCACAGTCGCCGCAACGGGGCAGGCCCAGCTCGGAGGCCTGGTCAAGAAGGGCAAGAGCGCCGTTTCCGGCAAGGCAACCGATGCCGCGACCGCCCAGGTGCCACCCACCAAGGTGGACGTCCTGCCGTGCGACGCTACCTACGAACAACTCTCCGCGCTCGAGAAGGGCCTTCAGGCGGAGCTCGCGGCCGCCCCTTCGGCGAAGAAGGAGGCAGAGCAGCTGCAGAAACAGGCGGAAGCCGAGCAGCAGGCATACGACGAGGCCGAGAAGGCCTACCGGAAGAAGAGCGAGTCCTGGAACAGTTGCCGCGACAAGGTCATCAACGATCCCGCCGCCAACAAGCAGGCGGAGGAGATC
>JBJMOZ010000328.1:0-6343 GCA_045803465.1 Gemmatimonadales bacterium
CCGCCGCGGTGAGCGTCGGGTCCGGGATGCTGATCCGGTGGTGGTCCTCGTACTTCTTCCGGAGGCCCTTGAGGATCTCCACCGTCTCGGCGACCGTCGGCGGGTCGACGACGACGGTCTGGAACCGCCGCTCGAGCGCACCGTCCTTCTCGATGTACTTGCGATACTCGTTCAGCGTCGATGCGCCCACGCACGGCAGCTCGCCGCGCGCGAGCGCGGGCTTGAGCATGTTCGACGCATCGATGGCGCCTTCGGCCGCGCCCGCGCCCACGAGCGTGTGCAGCTCGTCGATGAACAGGATGATCTGCTTGTTCTGCGCGATCTCGTTCATGACGGCCTTGAGGCGCTCTTCGAACTGGCCGCGATACTTGGTGCCGGCGATGACCGCCGCCATGTCGAGCGAGAGCACGCGGTGGTCGCGCAGCACGTCGGGGCACAGCGCGTTGGCGATCATGAGGGCGAGGCCCTCGACGATCGCCGTCTTGCCCACGCCGGGCTCGCCGATGAGCACCGGGTTGTTCTTCTTGCGCCGCGCCAGGATCTCCATGACGCGCTCGATCTCCTTGGCGCGCCCGATGGTCGGATCGAGCTGCCCTTCGGCGGCGAGCTGCGTGAGGTCGCGGCAGAAGTGGTCGAGCGCCGGCGTCTTGGACTTCTTCTCGGCCTTGGGGCTGGACGAGCTGGGCTGCGGCGCCGAGGACGCGGTGGGCTGGGTGCTGGGCATGTCGCTGCCGAGGAGCCGGAGCGTCTCGGCGCGCGACTGCTCGAGGCTCACGCCCGCGTCGGTGAGGACCTGCGCGGCGATGCCCTTCTCCTCACGCAGCAGGCCGAGCAGCAGGTGCTCGGTGCCGACGTAGGAATGATTCAGCTCGCGGGCCTCGGTCATGGCCAGCTCGAGCACCTTCTTCGCACGCGAGGTATACGGGAGGTCGGGGCCCGCGGCAGCCGCCGCTTTCCCCTTCTTCACCGTCTCCTCGATCTTCTGCTGGATTTCTTCGAGATCGACGTTGAGGTTCTGGAGCACCGCCGCGGCGACGCCCTCCCCCTCACGGATAAGGCCGAGAAGGATGTGCTCGGTGCCCACGTACTCATGGTGCAGGCGCGCCGCTTCCTCGCGGGCCATCTGCAGCACCTTCCGCACACGATCGGTAAAGTTGTAGCCGTTCATTCGTCCCCCTCGCCCTTCCCGGGCGCCCGGCCCCGCCGACCCACCTCGGCTTCCAGTACACGCCGCACGTAATTCGCGCGCCGCACCGGGAGCTCGGGATCCACGGCCGACACGCCCTCGAGTTGGGCCAGGTGCGCCGGCTGCGCGTAGATCAGCAGCTTGTTGAGCGTGTACATGCCGATGCCGGGAATGATCTCCATCCCGACCCCGAGCCGGACACCGCTCAGCAGGTTCATCGCTTCGTCGAAGGACAGGGATCGCGCGTAGCGCAACAGGCCGAACGCCCGCCACACCTTGTCCTGGATCACCGTCGTCGCATCGCGCGCCAGTACATCGCGCGCCTGTTCCTCGTATGCCATCACCTGCCGGACCATCTTGGCCAGGTGGTCGAGCAATTCCTGTTCCGATTTGCCGAGGGTGGTCTGATTGGACAACTGGAAGAAGTTGCCCACTACCTCGCTCCCCTCGCCGTAGAGGCCACGATAGGTGAGCCCCACCTGAGCCAGCCCTTGCAGAACCTTGGAAATTTCCTTGGTCAGGACGAGGCCCGGCAAGTGGATCAGGACCGACGCGCGCAGTCCCGTTCCTACGTTGGTCGGACAGGCGGTAAGGTAACCGAAGTCAGCATGAAATGCGAAGGGAAGTCGTTGTCCCAATTCGGTGTCCAGCCTGTCCACCGATGCGTACGCCGCCCCCAGATCGAACCCCGATCGGAACCCCTGCAATCGCAGGTGATCCTCCTCGTTGACCATCGCCCCGACGGTGTCCTGCAGCAGCAGCGTGGCGCCCGATCGGACCTCCGATTCGCCCTCCAGGCCCGCCAGTTCCCTGCTCACCAGATGTCGCTCGTGCAGCAGTTGGCGATCGGTGCGATCCAGCCGGTCGAGCCGGAACCGGACGGGCCGCTTGAGGGTCGTCGTATCGGCCGCCGCCTGCTCGACCAGCGACAGGACCGTCTCACGCTCGACGTCGCTGTTCCGCGTGGCGAAGGCGTGCCCCGCGAGGTTGCGCGCCAGCCTCACCCGGGTCGAGAGCACCAGATGGCTCGACGGGCCGCTCGCGTCGAGCCAGCCGACGCCGCCATCAGGGATCAGCGTGAGATCGATCACTCCAGGGTCCTCAGCCGGTCGCGCAGCTCTGCGGCCAGCTCGAAATTCTCGTCGTCGACCGCTTTGCGGAGTCGCTCCCGCAGCTCGGTGTCGTTCCCGGCATCGGGCGCCGGCACCGCGGCTGCGGAACCGCCCCGCATGCCCCCGTACCGCTCGCCCACGTGCAGCGTGGAGCCATGCAGGCGGCGGATCAGGTCACGCAGCTGCCCTCCGAACGCCACGTAGCACTCGGCGCAACCGAGCCGCCCCGCCTCGCGGAAATCGGCCAGCGTGAAGCCGCACGCCGGACAGGTGCCCACGAGTGCGGTCCCGGGCTCACCCGAGCCGGGCTTTCCCATGGCCGCGAGGAAAGTGCCGAGCGGCGTCTTCGTCAGCAGCGCCGGGCTCTCCACCCCGCGCTCGGCCGCGCACTTCTCGCACAGGTGGATGGTGTTCACCTGCTCGTTCACGATCTGCGTCAGGTGGACGACGGCCTCGCGCTCCCGGCACTCGTCGCAGGTCATCAGGCTACCGCCCCTTCGCGTGCCTCGGGCACCAGGCGTCCCTCCTCGAGGCTTAATACCCGGTCGGCCCGCTCCGCGAGCGACCGATTGTGCGTCACCACCACCACGGCCGCCTCGTACCGGCGCGACAGCTCGGCGAAGAGCCCGTGCAGATGCTCGGCATTCCCCGCATCCAGGTTGCCCGACGGCTCGTCGGCCAGGAGCACCGCCGGCGCGTTGGCCAGCGCGCGGGCCACCGCCACGCGCTGCTGCTCGCCGCCGGAGAGCTTGCCCGGACGGTGGGTGGTGCGCGCCGAGAGGCCCACGGCCGCGAGCAGTTCCTCGGCTCGCCGTGCCGCGCCCGACGCGGATGCCCCGGCAATGAGCTGGGGCAGCATCACGTTCTCGAGCGCCGAGAAGTCCCGCAGCAGGTGATGAAACTGGAACACGAAGCCGATCTTCCGGTTGCGCAGCGCCGCCAGCGCGTCGGCCGTGCAGGCGGCGTACTCGATGCCGTCGAGCGCGACGCTGCCGGCGTTCGGGCGATCGAGCGCCCCGAGCAGGTGCAGCAGCGTGCTCTTGCCCGTGCCGCTGGCGCCCGTGACCGCCACGAACTCGCCCCGGGAGACGCTCAGGTCGCACTCCAGCAACACGTCGATGGGTCGTCCGTCGCCGCCGAGATAGCTCTTCCGCAGCCCGCGGGCCTCGAGGAGCGCACTCATTCGTGCCGAATGGCCTCGACCGGCGTCAGGCGGGAGGCCGCGCGCGCCGGCAGCACGGTCGCCACCAAGGCCAGCCCCACGCTCGCCACGATGACGACGAGCACGTCGCGCGGCTCCACGTGCACCGGCAGCCGCTCGATGAAGTACACCGACGGGTCGATCCGGATGAGTCCCGACTGGTCCACGAGGTAGGCGATGAAGAACCCGAGCCCCGTCCCCAGCAACGTTCCCACGCCACCGATCAGCGCGCCCTGCAGCAGAAAGATGCGACCGATGGACGACGGTGTCATGCCCATCGCCTGCATGATGCCGATCTCGCGGGTCTTGTCGGTGACCACCATCGTGAGCGTACCGACGATGTTGAATGCGGCCACGACCATGATGAAGAAGATCACGAGCCCCATCGCCAGCTTCTCGAGCTGCAGCGCGCTGAAGAGGCTCGCGTTCTGGGTCTGCCAGTCAAGTGCGCGATAGGGCAGTCCGAGCTTCTCGGTGAGCCGCTCGCCCATGGCCGGTGCGGCATCGGGATCCTCGAGCCGGATCTCGATGCCCGAGACCGCCTCACCGAGCCCGGTGAAGCGTTGCGCGGCGGCGAGGTCCATGACGACGAACTGGTTGTCGTACTGGAACATTCCCGTCTCGAAGATCCCGGTGATTTCGTACTGCCACAGCTTCGGGATCGCCATGCCGATGGCGGCATTCACCTTGGGCGGCTTCGGCGGGATCAGGGTGACGACGTCGCCGGGCTGCACGCCGAGACGGTCGGCCAGCCGCGAACCGACGAGGATGCCCCCGTCAGCATCCGAGATGCGCGGGCGGAAGGAAAGGTCGCCGCTGCGAATCTTCTGGGGAAGCGAGGTGACCGAGGCCGTTCCGGTATCGGGGTCGAACCCGAGGATGTTCACCGCCTCGGCGTAGTCCTTCCCCGCCGTCATGATGGACTGGGAGATCACTTCGGGGGCCGCCGTCACGACGCCCGGCTCGGCCCGGATGAGCTCGATGGCGTGGCGCCAGTCGTCGATCCGGAGGCCGCCTCCGAAGGTGAGCACCCGAAGGTGTGGATTGGCCACGAGGATGCGCTCGCGCAGGTCGTCTCGCAGGCCGTTCATGACGCCGAGCACCACGATGAGGGCCGTGACGCCCACCATCACGCCACCGGTGGCGATGAGCGTGTTCAGCGACAGCGTACGAGTCTGGCGGCGCCCCCTGAGGTAGCGCCGCGCGATCCGCCACTCGAGGCCCGGCGGGACACGCGTGCCGTTCATGTCAGCGCCGCTCGGACGGCAGCTTCGCGACCGTGTCGAACTCGGGTCGCATCGCCGGAAAGAGGATGACGTCGCGGATCGAGGGCTGACCGGTCACGAGCATCACGAGCCGGTCGATGCCGAGACCGACCCCGCCGGCCGGCGGCATGCCGTACTCCAGGGCCCGCACGTAGTCGCCATCATAGGTGTGCGCCTCGTCGTCGCCGGCGTCGCGCTGCCGCACCTGATCCTCGAAGCGCGCGCGCTGGTCGTCCGGGTCGTTCAGCTCGCTGAAGGCGTTCGCCAGCTCCCGGCCGAGCACGAAGAGCTCGAAGCGCTCCGTGAGCGTCGGGTCCTCGCGGTGCGGCTTGGCCAGCGGCGACAGCACGCGCGGATAGTCCACCACGAACGTGGGCTGCACCAGCGTCTCCTCGAGGAACGCCTTGAACACCTCGTCGAGCAGCTTGCCACCGCTCCACGCGGCGACCTCCTCGCCGCGCGCGCCACGCGACTGCAGCGCCTTCCGCATGGTCGGCTCGTCGGCGGTGCGGATGTCGGGACCGCCTCCCTGCAGGATGCCCTCGACGAACGGCACCCGGCGCCACGGCGCCGCGAAATCGAGCGACGTGCCATCGACGGACAGCGTCGTGCCGCCGGTGAGCTCCTGCACCAGGCCCACGAGCATCTCTTCCACCAGCGCCATCATGTCGTGATAGTCGGCGTACGCCTGATACCACTCCACCATGGTGAACTCGGGGTTGTGCGTGCGATCCATCCCCTCGTTCCGGAAGTTGTGGCCGATCTCGTAGACCCGCTCGAGCCCGCCCACGAGCAGCCGCTTGAGGTACAGCTCGTCCGCGATGCGCAGGAAGAGCGGCATGTCCAGCGCGTTGTGATGCGTCGTGAACGGCCGCGCCGCGGCGCCGCCGTAGAGCGGCTGCAGAATGGGTGTCTCCACCTCGAGGAACCCGCGCGCATCGAGGAAGCGGCGGATGTAGCTCACCACCTGCGCACGCACGCGGAAGAGCTCGCGGATCTCCGGATGCACGGCGAGGTCGGCGTAGCGCCGGCGGTAGCGCACCTCCGGATCCTCGAGCCCGCCGAACACCTTCGGCCCCTCGTCGGTGACCTGCACCTTGCCGCGCGGCAGGGGCTTGAGGCTCTTGGCGAGCACCGTCACCGTCGCCACGCGCACGGTGGTCTCCCCGGTGCGGGTACGGAAGAGCGTACCCGTGACGCCCACGTGGTCGTCGAGATCGAGCAGTTCCACGACGTCCCACTGTTCCGCCAGCGCATCCTTGCGGAAGTACAGTTGCAGTCGCCCCGAGGGATCCTCGAGGTGCGCGAACGCCGTCTTCCCCTGGGAGCGGAAGGCCGCGATGCGGCCGCAGACCGACACGACCGGTCCATCGTCGCCCATGGCGGGATCGTAGGCCGCGAGCGCGGCGGCGGCGAGGTGCGTGCGGTCGAAGCGGTACGCGAAGGCGGCGATGCCCTTCGCCTCCAGCGCCGCGCGCCGCTCGCGCCGGGCCGCCTCGACGTAGTGGACCTCGAGCTCGCCGCTCACGCCGCCCGGCTCCCATGCTGCTTCAGGAACGACTCGATGAACTCGTCGATG
>JBJMOZ010000358.1:0-4100 GCA_045803465.1 Gemmatimonadales bacterium
CAACGACCCCCGGGTGCTGCTGCTCGACGAACCCACCACGGGCCTCGACCCGCAGGCAAGGCACATCCTCTGGGATCGCCTGTTCCGGCTCAAGGAGCAGGGCACGACGCTCCTGCTCACCACCCACTACATGGACGAGGCCGAGCAGCTCTGCGACCGGCTGGTCGTCGTCGACAAGGGCGCCATCATGGCCGAGGGCACGCCCGCCGAGCTGATCCGCCGGTACTCGTCGCGCGAGGTGCTCGAGGTGCGCTTCGGCAGCGACCGCAACACCGAGGTCGCCGAGCGCCTCACCGGCGTCGGCGACCGCATGGAGGTGCTGCCCGACCGCGTCCTGGTGTACAGCGACAACGGCGAGGCCGAGCTGGTGCGCATCACCGACGCCGGATTCCGTCCCATCACGAGCCTCGTGCGGCGTTCGAGCCTCGAAGACGTCTTCCTCCGCCTCACCGGACGGAGCCTCATCGAATGACCGAACGACTCTCCGCCGCGACGCCCGACGCGGCCACCGCGCGGGCCATCGCCGCCGGGCGCAGGACTCGTCGCTGGGGCGCCTGGTACGTGGCGCTGCACCGGTTCCGGGTGATGAAGAGCTACACCGGCACGGTGGTCGTCGCCGGCATCGGCAACCCGCTCGTCTACCTGTACGCGCTCGGCGTCGGCCTCGCGACGATCGTGGACGTCGACCTCGAGGGCGTGAGCTACCTCGTGTTCGTCGCGCCGGCGCTGCTCGCGAGCGCCGCGATCACGGTGGCGAGCGAGGAGTTCACCTACCCCATCATGCTCGGGTACAAGTGGAATCCCACGTTCACCGGCATGACCGCCTCGCCCCTGCGACCCACGCAGATCGTCGACGGCATCGTCATCTCGGTGGCCGTGCGCATGACCGTGAACCTCGTGCTGTTCCTGCTGCTCATCCTGGCGTTCGGAGCGGCGCCCTCACCCGTGGCCGTGGGCATGATCGCCGCGGGCCTGCTCGGTGGGCTGGCCTTCGGCACGGTGCTCATGGGCTACACCTCGACGCTCGAGGAGGACACGGGGCAGCTGGCCATGGTCATGCGCTTCGTGGTGCTGCCCATGACGCTGTTCTCCGGCACCTTCTTCCCACTGTCGACCTTCCCCGTGTGGCTGCAGTGGATCGGCTGGATCTCGCCGCTCTGGCACAGCACCGAGCTGGCGCGGGTCTTCTCCTTCGGGTACGCCGAGCCGATCTGGCTCAGTGTCGTGCACGTCGTCTACCTGACGGTGCTCACCGTGGCGGGGTGGGCCTGGGCCCGTCGCATCGCCGTGCGGAGGCTCGGACGATGACCGGCGTCACGCAGCGCGAACGCGCGCAGCCCGGTGCCCGGCCCCGGCCGGTGCGCTCGCTCTACTCCGGCAACGCCCGGGCAGTGATGCTGCGCGGCTGGCGCGCCACCCGCAGCACGAACTGGCTCGTGGTGGTCAGCGGCTTCTTCGAGCCGATCTTCTACCTGCTCGCCATGGGCATCGGGCTCGGCACCCTCGTCGGCGACGTGACCACCGCGAGCGGCCAGGTCGTGCCGTACGCGGCATTCATCGCACCGGCGCTGCTCGCCGTGGCGGCCATGAACGGCGCGATCTACGACTCCACCTGGAACGTGTTCTTCAAGATCCGGTTCGCGAAGCTCTACGAGGGCATGCTCTCCACGTCGCTCGGCCCGCTCGACGTGGCCCTCGGCGAGATCCTGCTGGCGCTCCTGCGCGGTGCGCTCTACGCCGTCGGGTTCCAGGTGGTCATGCAGGTGCTCGGGCTCAACCTGTCGTGGTGGGCGCTCCTCGCGGTGCCCGCCGTGCTGCTCATCGCCTTCGGGTTCGCCAGCCTCGGCATGGCGATCACGAGCTACATGAAGTCGTTCCAGCAGATGGACTGGATCAACTTCGTGATGCTGCCGATGTTCCTGTTCTCGGCGACCTTCTACCCGATCACCGTCTACCCCGAATGGCTGCAGCGCGTCATCGAGGCCCTGCCCCTCTGGCACGGCGTCGAGCTCGTGCGTGGCCTCACCACCGGCGACGTCGGCTGGGGACTGCTCTGGCACGTGCTCTACTACCTCGTCATGATCGCCATCGGGGTGGTCTTCACCACCAGGCGGCTCCGGGCCCTCTTCCTCGACTGACGGGACTGGCTGCGGCCGGTCGTCTCTCCGTGTTTCCGCGTGTGACGGAGGCCCGCGACATCCGGTGCGCCCGCGCGTATCGTGGCCGCAACGATCACCGAGGAGCCCTCATGTCGCACCACGAGCCGCACGCCACCACCGAGCCCCGCACGGGCGCGGCGATGGGCATGCGCGGCTGCGTGTCGGCGTCGGAGTGCCGCAGCGACCGGCCCGGGCACGGCCTGCACGCGATGCAGGAGCGGCTCGCCGCCACCACGGCGAGCAAGTGGATCGACGCGATCGTGAGGGCCGTCGACGAGCACGGCTTCGCCACTGTCGTCGACATCCACGACGGCGACGCGCACCGCGTCTGGCACCATGACGGGTTCGGCGGCGCGCTCACGGAGGGCGAGCCCGTCGCGCTGCATGCGCTCTACGGCGTGCTCGCCCGCGGCAGCGACCGGTTCAGCGTCGCAGGCGCCTGACCAACCCGCTGAGCGCCTGGCCGAGCCGACCGGCGTCACGCCACCGGCATCTCCTTGGTCATGGACCCCATCATCTTCTCCATGGCGATGACGGCCTGATCGCAGGCCATCGCGCACATGCGGCAGTGCTCGCTCATCTCGGCGTGCATCATGCACTCCGCCGAGCAGGCGCGGCACATCATGATCGTCGTCTGCATCATCGACGTCATGACCTGCATGTCCCAGCCGTTCATGCGGAGCATCATGCGCATCATGGTGTCGCAGACGTCGGCGCAGTTCGCGCACATCCCGGCGCACCGGCCCATGCCCTCGCCCGCGTCCGCGTCGGCGCACATGATGCACGCCTGCATACACGCGGAGAGGGCCTCCAGCGCCTCCTGCATCATCGCCGGGTCCATGCCCTCCATGGGCTTCCCCGACGACGACATGGCGCCCTTCATCATGTCCATCGTCATGTTCATCTGCGGCTCGCCGTTCCGGGTCACCGAGCGCCGACGATGCCGGCGGACGTCTCGACGGCCCTGTTCGGTGCCATGGTACGCCGGGCCGCGAACCGCGAGAAGGGTGCGGGCCACGCGTTCACGAGCAGGAAACAGGGCGGATGCCGCGGGCACGTGGCCGCGGCATCCGCCCCGTCGATCGTGCAGGTTCCGGGCGGCGCGCCTACAGGCTCGCGGCCTCTGCCTGGCCCTCGGCGAGCTCGCGCTCGGCCTCACCGGTGGCGGCCTCGTAGTCGACGTCCTTCGTCTCCTTGGAGAGCAGCAGCGCGATCAGCGTGAGCACCGCCATGACCGAGAGGTAGACGCCGACCCAGAACGGGCTGCCGCCGCCTGCGGCCCAGAGCGCGGTGCCGATGAACGGCGCGACGGCGGCCCCGAGGATCGAGGACACGTTGTAGGCGATGCCCGAGCCCGTGTACCGCACGTTCGTGGGGAAGAGCTCGGGCAGCAGCGCGCCCATCGGGCCGAAGGTGAGGCCCATGAGCGAGAAGCCCACGATGAGCCACAGCATGACGCCCCAGAAGCCGGCCCCGAGCAGCGGCACCCAGACGAGGCCGAACACGATGATGCCGAGCGTGACCCAGATCAGCGTGCGACGGCGGCCCCAGCGGTCCGCCCACGGGCCCGAGACCAGGGTGAAGATGCCGAAGAAGACGACGCCCGCGATGAGCATGAGCACGAACGTGTTGTACGAGTAGCCGAGGCCCGGCTGTGCGCCCTCGGCCGGCTCGACCGGGGAGCGGCCGTACGCGAGCGAGAACGTCGTCATCAGGTAGAAGAGCACGTACGTCGCGAGCATGAAGAAGGTGCCGAGGATGAGCTGCTTCCAGTGGTTGCGGAAGACGCTGGCCAGCGGGAGCTTGGCGAGCTTGCCCGCCTTCGACGCCTTCGAGAACGCGGTCGACTCGACGAGGCGCAGCCGCACCCAGAGGCCGACGATGACCATGACGGCCGAGAACAGGAACGGGATGCGCCAGCCCCAGTCGAGGAAGGCCTGC
>JBJMOZ010000383.1:0-16358 GCA_045803465.1 Gemmatimonadales bacterium
CCGCGACGAAGGGCTACTATCTGCTGCTGGCGGGTGCCGTCGGCCTCTTCCTGATCGGCGTGAGCACGCTCCTGCTGATCGTCAAGGAGGGTCTGGGCCTCGCCGGCTACCAGCCGCCGGTCTTCTGGTCGGTGTTCATCACCACCTTCGTGTTCTGGGTGGGCATCGGCCACGCCGGCACGCTCATCAGCGCGATCCTCTTCCTCTTCCGCTCGCCGTGGCGCACCGCGGTGTACCGGGCGACGGAGGCGATGACGGTGTTCGCGGTCATGACGGCGGCGCTCTTCCCGATCATCCACATCGGGCGCCAGTGGCTGTTCTACTGGCTGCTGCCCTATCCGAACCAGCGCTATCTCTGGCCCAACTTCAAGTCGCCGCTCGTCTGGGACGTGTTCGCCATCGGCACGTACTTCACGGTGTCGACCTCGTTCCTGATCTTCGGCCTGATCCCCGACGTGGCCGCCGTCCGCGACAAGGCCATCGGCTGGCGCCGCACGGTGTACTCGATGCTGTCGATGAGCTGGCAGGGCACCGACAACCAGTGGCGCCACTACTCGCGCGCCTATCTCTACCTCGCCGCCCTCGCGGCGCCGCTGGTGCTCTCGGTGCACTCGGTGGTGTCGTGGGACTTCGCCAGCTCGCTCATCCCCGGCTGGCACGGCACCATCTTCGCCCCGTACTTCGTGGCGGGCGCCATCTACTCGGGCGTCGGCATGGTGTTCACGCTGCTCATCCCGCTCCGGAAGTACATGAAGCTGGAGCACATGATCGGCGACTATCACTTCGACAACATGGCGAAGCTGACGCTGTTCACCGGCACCATCCTGCTGTACGCGTACGGGATGGAGTACTTCGTGGCCTGGTACAGCGGCAACACCTTCGAGCAGACGACGTTCTTCCGCCGCGCCTTCGGGCCGGGCTGGTGGGCGGGCTGGTCGATGATCCTTCCCAACGCCGTGCTGTCGCAGTTCCTGTGGTTCCGGAAGATCCGCACCAACCTGACGTCGCTGTTCGTGATCTCGATCTTCATCAACGTCGGCATGTGGTTCGAGCGCTACGTCATCATCAACTCGCTCACCAGCGACTACATCCCCTACGCGTGGGACCAGATGAACCCCACCTGGGCCGACTGGGGCATCCTGGCGGGCTCGTTCGGGTGGTTCGGCATGTGGTTCCTGCTGTTCGCCAAGAACTTCCCCGTGGTGGCGATCCAGGAGATCAAGGAGTTCATCCCGATGCCGCGCAAGCGTGCAGGGGGACATCACTGATGGCCAAGTCCACTGCGGGCGTCCTCGCCTCGTTCGAGCACATCGACCTCGCCTGCGACACCATCCGGGCGCTCAAGGCGAAGGGCCACAAGAAGCTCACGGTCTTCTACTCGCACCCGAACCACGAGCTCGAGGAGGCGTGCGGGCACGTCACGAGCCCGGTCCGGCTCTTCACGCTGGTGGGCGGGCTCACCGGCACGACGGCCGCGTTCGCGATGCAGATCTGGATGAACCGCGACTGGCCGCTGGTCGTGGGCGGCAAGCCCATCGTCGCCATCCCGGCGTTCGTGGTCATCGGCTTCGAGCTCACCGTGCTGGTCGGCTCGCTCGCGACGCTGTTCGGCGTCTTCCTGCTCTCGGTGGGCATGCGGAACAAGGGCGTGATCTACGACGGACGCTATAGCGACGACCGCATCGGCGTCTTCGTGCCGGCGAGCGGCGCGGAGGCGGCATCGGTGGAGCGGCTGATGCAGGACGCGGGCGCGGTGGAGGTGAAGCATGCCGCTGCGTAAGCGCGCGCTCCTCGCGATGCTCCTGCCGCTGGCGCTCGGCGCCTGCGACTTCTGGTACGACAAGGTGCCGTCGCCGGATCAGCTCTGGTATAGGATCGCGTGGTTCGACCACATGATCCACACCCAGCAGGTGAGCCCCTACCAGCGCGCCGACGTGCCGCGCTACGTGGTGAAGGGCACCGTGCCGGTCGGCGGCGGCGAGGCCGACTGGGACATCGGCGACGCGGCGAACCTGGCCTACGCCTTCGACGCACCCACCGCCGACAGGCTGGTGAACCCCACCAAGGCCGACGGCAGCACGCAGCCGCGTCCGGGCCCCGAGATGCCCCGCATTCCCGGCACCCTCACCGCGCGAGGCGACACGCTCTTCAACACCTACTGCGCCACCTGCCATGGGGTCGGCGGCGCGGGCAACGGGCCGGTGTCGACCCGGCTCGTCGGCGTGCCCTCGCTCCTGACGGACCGGGCGCGCGGCTACACCGACGGCTACCTCTACAGCATCATCCGCTACGGTCGCGGCCTCATGCCCAAGTACGGCGACAAGCTCCCCGACCAGCTCGACCGCTGGGCCATCGTCAATCACGTGCGCGCCCTGCAGGCGGGCGCGCCGGCCCCGGCCCCAGCCACCTCGGGAGGGCAGAACTGATGGCCGCGCGCAACCTTCGCCATCGCATCGCCGAGGCGTCGCTCGCCGGGCGATTCGACCTGCATCTGGGCACGGGCCTCGGGCTCGCGGCGCTGGGGCTGATCCTGTTCATGCTCTCGCTGCGCGACGAGGCCGCCCATCGCGCCTGGCAGCTGTTCCACGTGAACTGGGTGTACTTCACCGGCCTCTGCGGCGGCAGCCTCGCGCTCGCGGCGGTGCACAAGATCACCAACGCGAAGTGGGCGGGCATGCTGGTCCGCTTCGCCGAGGCGACGGTGTTCTTCGCGCCGATCTCGATCCTGGGCCTGGTGCTCATCTTCACCGTCGGCTACGAGCACGTCTACGGTCACATGCAGGGCGAGCTGCACGGGCTGTCGCACGGCAAGGCGTTGTGGTTGTCCAGGCCATTCATGTTCGGCCGCCTGTTCGTCGGGTTGTCGCTGCTCTACTGGCTGGGCTGGAAGCTCGTCCGCACCGACCTCACGCCCGACCTCGCGGCCACCAAGGCGGCGGCTACGGGCGGCCGGCGCGCCCTGGCCGAGCGCTGGACGCGCGAATTCGACGGCAGCGAGGGCGCCCACGAGCGCATCGAGCAGCGCCTGCGCGTGCTCGCGCCGTTGTTCGTCGTCACCTACGCCGTCGTGTTCACGCTGGTGGCGTTCGACGGCATCATGGCGCTGCAGCCGCACTGGTTCTCCAACCTGCTCGGCGGCTGGTACTTCATGGGCTCGTTCCTGGGCGCGCACATGCTGCTCGCCCTGCACATGATCTACGCCGGCCGGCACCTGGACGTCGACGACCTCATCAGCCCGAAGCAGCGCCACGACCTGGGCAAGCTGTGCTTCGGGTTCTCAGTGTTCTGGGCCTACCTGATGTGGTCGCAGTTTCAGGTCATCTGGTACGCCAACCTGCCCGAGGAGACGGGCTTCGTCTTCTCGCGCCTGTGGGGTCCGTGGATCCCGGTGGCCCGCGCGGTGCTGCTGGGCATGTTCGTGATCCCGTTCGCGACGCTGCTGGGCGTGGCGCCGAAGAAGAGCCGCATCATCCTCGGCGCCATCGCGGTGGTGAGCCTGAGCGCGTTGTGGCTGGAGCGCTTCCTGCTCATCGTGCCATCGGTGACCGAGGAGGCCGGTCCGCGCTTCGGCGTCGCCGAGTTGGCGCCGACGGCGCTGATGCTGGGCCTGTTCCTGCTCACGTTCGCGCTGTTCGCCCGCACCTTCCCGATGATTTCGCCCCGGCTCGCCGAGATCACGCTCAACCGTGAGCTGCACCACCACGAGATCGAGGTCTTCGACCACGAGGATCACGACGCGGACTACGTGCACGAGGCGGACGTGGAGCGGAAGCCGAAGCACTAGGAGCGCGCGAAGGTCGAACGCGCACGAAGGGCTCCGATGCGATTCGGAGCCCTTCGTGCATTTGCGACCTTCACGCCGTCACGCCCGTCCTACTGCACCCGTCTCGCCGCGTTCACCCGTCGGACCATCGCGCGCAGCGAGTCGGCCGGAAGCTGGCCGGTCACGGCAAGCAGGCGCGAACCCTGGCGCACCGTCTCGGCGCCGGCCGTGTCGCCCTGGTCGCCGCGGCGGGAGAGCAGCGCCCAGACGTCGTCCACTGGCCCCTCGATGGTGGTGATGAGCTGGCCGGACGAGAGCTGCTGGGCCACGACGGTGACCGGCCGCCCCTGCTCGTGCTCGCGCCGGGACTGCACCTGCACCTCCACCACCGGCACGCCGTCCACGCGCGGCGGTGCGTGGCCCGCCTGCTCCTTGGCCTCGGTCCACGGCACCGTGCGCCACAGGCCTGCCGTCGGCGCCGTCTCCGGTGGGAGGGAGTCGGTGGAGATCTGGATGGATCGCGGCGGCGGCGGTGTCTCGACGACCGCGAGCATCGCCTCCCGCCGCTCGCGCGGCGACGACGAGTCGCGAGCCGGGGACGCGGTGCGCTCGCGTCGGGGTTCGGGCGCGGCCTTCGTCGCCACGCTCGGAGTGCTCGGCGCGGCGGGCGGTGACGGCACGATCGCGGCTCGCTCCGCAACGGCCGGTCGCGATGGCGTGCCGGTCGAGAATCGCATGCCGTAGCCCACGCCCACCGCGAGCAGGATGCTCGCGGCCCAGGCGAGGTCGCGCCACAGGAAGCGGCGAGCGGGACGCGCCACGGCGCGGCGCTGAAGCTCCTCGTAGGAGGGCGGAATGCGCTTCCGCTCGGGCGTAAGCGTGGCGAGCAGGAGCGTGGTGCGATCACGCAGGGCCGCCGTCGCGTCGCGACGCGCGCGACAGCCGGGACAGGCGGCGAGATGGCTCTCGAGCTTCACGCACCGCGACCGAGGCAGGGCCTGGTCGAGGTAGGCGTGAAGTTCGTCGTCAGGAATGTGCAGCAGCATCATGGTCGTGCTGGCGTTCGTAGGCGTCCACGAGTCGCTTGCGCGCCCGGGCGAGTGTGGTGCCGATGGCCCCGACCGCGAGCCCGGTGCGCTCGGCGATCTCGGGGTAGCTCAGGCCCGCGTCCCACAGGAGCAGCACTTCGCGGTCGCGCGGCGTCAGGCTGTCGAGCGCGAGGCGCACCTCCGCCTGGCGCTCGTCCTCCTCCACCATCTCGTCGGCCGAGGGAGCGGACGACGGGCGTCCGGCCGGGTCGGCGGAGAGGAGCGTCAGGTGCCGGCGCCGGCGGATGGCGGCCCGGGCCTCGTCGCGCGCCAGATTGGCCGCCACGGCAAAGACCCACGAGCGCGGCTTCTCGGGACGATGGGACCACGCCCGCATGAACACCTCCTGGGCGAGGTCCTCGGCCCGATCGGCGTCCCACACCTTGCGGTAGAGGAATCGCACGACCGCCTGGTAGGTGGTCTGGTACAGCTGTTCCAGTTCGTCGGCCATCAGCGGCCTCGCGGGATGCGCGGAAGTACTGCCCATAGACGGCCCGGAGACGTCCCAGTCCGTCCTGCTTGCACACTGGTTCGTACCCGTCTCAACGGCGTAAGCCCTTGGCGGGTTTGCTGCTCGGCCTCCGGGCCCGACGCTTCGGCCCGAACACGCAGCCCGGATGCAGCCCCTTGTTCTTGGGCGGCCAGTCGAAGCAGAGGTCGGGCTTGGCACTCCGGCCGTCCGCCCGCTTCCGTCCGTGCAGGGTGCACGCCACCCCTCCGGGCTCGAGATACCCGCAGGCCGAGATCATTTCCACGTCGATGGAGAACTCCCCCTCCCGGCCCACCTTGCAGAGATAGGGTGACTTGCGTGATCGCACCAGCTTTTCGAGCCGGACCTGCTTGCGGGTGCACATGATCTCCACCTGCATGTCCCGGCAGCACGCCGCGCCCCTGCGGTGGTCCGAGGTCTCGCAGGGCGCCCCCTCACAGGGGTTCACGCTGACCGGGGCCATCAGCACGCGCAGCGCGCGCCGTGGATACAGGAGGGTGCGCCGCGCGAGTTGCATGTTCTCGACCACGGCGAAGCGGTCGCTGCCAAGTTGCCGAGGCTGCTCGAGGCGTACCGGACGCCGCGGTGGCGAACCGATGAAGGCGTGGGCCGCACACGCGGCGACGCCGGGCGCCGTCTCCCGGTAGAACCGGCAGGGGACGTGGAGCGTCGCTTCCACGTACAGCTCACCCTCCTCGGGCCAGACCGTCCCGAACGTGATGCGCTCGGTGTGGCCCATGAGCCAGGTCGCCTCGTGGTCGAGCGATTCCTCGCCCTCCTCCAGCGAGCCGATGCGGAGAGTGACGTCGAGCGCATGGCACTGCCGGCCCATGCGACGACAGGGCGGGACATCGGCACGGGTCAGCGGGATGATCGGAAGCGAGGTGTTCACGGGGCGAGTGCAGCCACCAATCGGGTCTTCAGGGGGTACAGGAGGACGGCCCGACCCTCAACGTACCCGTAGTCGGGCGGGCTTGTGAAGGCGTTGGGCGAGGGTATTTTGAGCGCGTGCCGGACGGGCACCTGGGCTCGGCCGGAAGCAACCCCTGGGGAGAGGTAAGGACAGTGATGCGCGTAGCGACGATCGCGGCGAGCCTGGCAGTGATGCTTGCCGCCTGCGGCGGTGAGAAGAAGGCTGCGGACGCCGAGGGCTCGGCCACGAATCCGGCGCCGGCGACCGGTGCTGCTCCGGCTCCTGCCGCTCCGGCGGGCGAGGCGGCTCCGGCCGCGGCCGCGACCGGCGCCTCGGTCAATGTCGACATGGTGCTCGAGGGCACGGCCTACAAGTACGTCCCGTCCGAGATCAAGGTGAAGTCGGGCGACGTCATCAACTTCAAGAATGTCAGCGGCGGCCCGCACAACGTCGCGTTCAAGCCCGGCTCGATTCCGTCGGGTGCCGAAGGCCCGATCGACGCGGCGCTCGGCTCGAACAAGATGGGCCCGCTCACCGGCAACCTGCTCGTGGAAGCGAACAAGGACTTCACGCTGGCCACCACCGGCTTCCCCAAGGGCGACTACGAGTTCCACTGCACGCCGCACGAGGCGCTCGGCATGAAGGGCAAGCTCACGGTCCAGTAGTCCCGATCCAGATTGCACATTGCACGGCCCGCCGGATCCACTCCGGCGGGCCGTGTCGCTTGTGCGGCATCGGTCACGCCGCATCGAGGTCCGCGCGCTCGAGCTGGCGTGCCAGTGACGGGACCAGGAGGCCGAAGATCACGCCGAACACGGCGTCGAGTGCGTAGTGCATCTGGCAATACACCGTCGCCACGGGCATCAGCAGCACGAACGGGAGCATGATGCGCGCGAGGCGGGGCGCGTCGCGCCGCGCGGACAGCCACGCCGCGATGGTGGCAGCCACATGCGAGGACGGGAAGGCCGCGCCGTACGAGCTGCCCTCGCTCAGGACGGCGTACGCGAGACGCGCGGGCAGGTTGGCCACGAACGCCCCGGTCGGATGCTCGAAGACGTAGTAGGGTCCGGCCACCGGGAGGAAGACGAAGAACAGGTAGCACGCGAGGAACGTCGGGATGACCGCCTGCAGGAAGCGCCGGATGCCGCCCCGCGTGGGCCGGAGCATCAGCGCGAGCGCCGGCACCGCCACGAGCGGATAGTACGTGAGGTAGACCGCGTGGAGCGCGGTGCTCCAGAAGGCGCTCGGGTGGAGCCGCCACCAGTCGCGCGCAGGCTGCATGCCGAAGAGCCGCTGCTCCCAGTCGAGCAGCACGTGATCGTACGTAGGCCCGGTGCCGCTGCCGTTGAGCACGTCGAGCGACGCATACAACCCGAGCAGGATCAGGAGCGGAGCCACGTCGCGGAGCGTGCGACCCGCGTGGCCGAGCCCTGGCCGCGTGATGAGCCACACCAGGAGCACGACGAGCACGTGCGCGAGGCCGATGAGCCAGTTGTCGTGCGAAAGGTCGGTGCGGCTGAACGCCGCCACGGCGACGATCGCCGCGTAGCCGCCCAGCGCGAGTTCGACGAGCCGCGGCCGCTGGGCGGCTACAGCCATCCGCGCTCGACGTACCAGCGGTACGTGGCCTCGAGCCCCGGGCGCAGCGCGTGCGCGGGCTGCCAGCCGGTGTCGCGCAGGAATGGTCCGACGTCACCGGTCCAAGCGGGCTGGAAGAACTCATGCGCCTTGTCGGCGCGCAGGATCGTCTTGCGCTTGAGCAATGTCGCCGTGCCACCCGCGAAGCCGAGGGCCAGCTCGGCCACGGAACGGGGAATCGGCACGAGCCGCACCGAACGACCGGCGGCACGCGCGATCTCCCGGACCACCTGCCCGCTGGTGACGATCTCGGGATGGTTCGCGAAATAGGCGTTGCCGCCGATGCCGGGAGTGCGACCCGCGAGGTCGAGTGCCTCGGCCAGGTCCGGTGCGTAGACCATGGAGAGCTCCTGGTCCCCGGTGCCGAACACGGGGCAGAGGCCCCAGCGCACCGCCTTGAAGACGGCGAGAAAGTTGTCGCGATCGCGAGGGCCATAGACGGCGGGCGGGCGCGCGATGACCCAGTCGAGTCCGCTCTCGCGCACCACGCGCTCACTGGCGAGCTTGCTGCGCCCGTACATCGTGACCGGCTGCTCCGGCGCGTCGGCGCGGCGGGGGGTGCCGCGCACGGCGGGTCCGGCGGCCGCGAGCGAGCTGGTCAGCACGAAGCGCGCCTCGGGCGCCTCGCGCTGGACCGCCGTGACGAGGTTCGCCGTGCCGTCGCGATTGGCACGCAGAAATTCGGCCTCGTCCACGGCACCCACCAGTGCAGCCACGTGCTGCACCACGTCCTGGCCACGGACCGCGTCGGCCAGCGCCCGCAGGTCGTGCAGGTCTCCTTGCACCAGCCGAACGCCACGCTCGGCGAGTCCGGCGGCCTTCGTGGGCGAGCGCACGAGGGCCGTGACCTCGTCGCCCGCGGCGAGGAGCCGGTCCACGAGGTGGCTGCCGACGAACCCCGTGGCGCCGGTGACCAGCGCCTTCATACGGGGCGGTCGTACATCCGGTAGGTCTTGTAGATCTCGAAGCCCATCTTCTCGAGCCCGTTCCACATCAGGGGATTGTCCTCGAGAACCCAGCCCGCCTCGCCCCAGTAGATGCCGTGCTTCGCCGCCTGCTCCCAGATCTCGTAGAAGAGCACCGCATCCACGCCACGGCCGCGCCACTCCGGGAGTACGCCGAGGAGCAGGATGCGCGCACGCTTGAGCTTGCGTGCCTTGAGCATGTAGAGCGTCTTCAGCAGGAAGGGGATGAGCCGTCCCTTCCGGTTGCCGATCAGCGCGTGGTTGAGGTCGGGCAGCGTGAGCCCGAAGGCGATGACCTGGCCGTCCTTCTCGACGATCGGCACGATGTCGGGAATCGCGATCGGCTTGAACTGGGCGGCGAGATGGTCGATCTCGTGGTCGGTCAGGGGCACGAAGCCCCAGTTCTTCTCCCAGGACGCATTGTACAGCCGTTTGATGTGCGCCAACTCGCTGGCGAAGTTGCGCATGTCGAGCGGCCGGATCGTGAGGCCCAGGCGCTCCTTCACGATCTTCGCGCCGCGTGAGGCCCGTTCCGGCACCGGCTTGTACTTCTCGTTGTCGCCACCCTGCAGGCAGAAGAGATCCTTCGCCTTGGCGTAGCCGGCGCGCTCCACCAGCGTTGGGTAGTAGCGCGGGTTGTGCGGCATCATCAGCGTCGGACGCGTCTCGAAGCCGTCGACCAGCAGGCCGCACTGATCGTTGGTGGAGAACGAGGCGGGGCCACGCGATACGACGAGCCCCCGGGGACGCAGCCATGCATCGGCGGCGGCGAAGAGGGCATCGGCCACCGCCTGGTCGTCGATGCACTCGAACCAGCCCCAGAACCCGACGCGATCCTCGTGCGTCTCGTTGTGCAGCCGGTTCTCGGTGGCGGCGATGCGCCCCACCACCTCGCCATCGTGCTCGGCGATGAAGTACTCGGCGTCGGCGTGCTCGAAGTAGGGATTCTTCGTCTTGGAGAGCGTGGTCACGACGTCATAACGCAGTGGCGGGACCCAGATCGGGTCCCGCTCGTGCAGCCGGTACGGCAGGTCGATGAAGCGCGAAAGGTCCCGCTTGCTTCTGACCGGACGGACGGTGACCGCGCTCAGATGACCCCCAGCTCGCGTCCGATCTTCCCGAACGCCTCGAGGGCGAAGTCGATCTGGTCGAACGTGTGCGTGGCCATGAGGCTGGTGCGCAGGCGGCACTCGGTGATCGGCACCGCCGGCGCCGTGACCGGGTTGGTGAACACGCCGGCATCGAACAGCATCCGCCAGAACAGCAGCGTCTTCTCCAACGGGCCGATGAGCACCGGGATGATGGGTGTCTCGGTGGGTCCGATGTCGAAGCCCTGCTCACGGAAGCCGGCCGCGAGCCGGCGCGTGTTGGCCCACAGCTGCTCGCGTCGCTCGGGCTCCTGCTGCAGTACCCGCAGCGCCGCGAGCACGCCCGCGGTGTTGGCCGGCGGCAGCGAGGCCGTGAAGATGAGCGGCCGGCTGTGGTGACTCAGGTAGTGGATGACCGACTCCGACCCCGCCACGAAACCGCCGATGGACGCGAGCGATTTGGAGAAGGTGCCGGCGATGATGTCCACCTCGTCGGTCATGCCGAAGTGCGCGGCGGTGCCGTCGCCCCTGGGGCCGAGGACGCCGAGGCTGTGCGCATCGTCGATGGCGAGGGCGGCGCCGTGCCGGTGCGCGATGCGCACGAGGTTCGGCACGTCGGCGATGTCGCCTTCCATGGAGTAGATGCCGTCCACCACGATCATCGTGGCGGTGCCGGGCTTGAGCCGGGTGAGCTTGCGCTCGAGGCCCGCGAGATCGTTGTGGTTGAAGCGTTCCGTCTCGCCGTACGACATCTTGGCGCCGTCGACGATCGAGGCGTGGTCGAGCTTGTCGAGCAGCACGACGTCGCCGCGGCCGATGAGCCCGGAGATGAGGCCGAGGTTGGCCGTGTAGCCGGTGGAGAAGACGAGGCACGCTTCCTTGCCGAGGAAGCGGGCGAGCTCGGACTCGAGCTGCTGGTGCAGGTCGAGGGTGCCGTTCAGGAAGCGGCTGCCGGTGCATCCCGAGCCGTAGCGGTGCAACGCCTGCTGGGCTGCTTCGAGGACCTTCGGATGGTGGGTGAGGCCGAGGTAGTTGTTCGACCCGAGCATGATGCGCCGCTGGCCCTCGATCGTGACCACCGTGTCCTCGGACTCGGAGATCGGCTTGAAGTACGGGTAGAGTCCCGCGGCCTTCACTTCCTTGGCCTTGGTGAACTGCCGGCACTTCTCGAACAGGGCCACCTGTTGCAGCGTAGGAGCGTCCACGGCGCCTCTTGTCGAAGGGGTGTAGCGATCCCCGAAACGGGCGGATGCCGCATATGACCTTGCATGATAACGAGTTGCCTCAGGTGCGACAAGCGTCGCATATGGTCCTGTGAAGCATTGACTTGGGTGCCTTTCCGACCCCACATTCACCACATGGACACCCACTTCGGCCGGCCATCGCGGCGTGATTTCCTGCGCCAGGGAACGGCCCTCGGCGCCGCGCTGGCGCTTGGGGGCCGGGCAGCCCTCGCCCAGGCGCTCGAGCCGGACCCCGAGGTGCCCAATGAGCAGATCGCCAAGTTGCTCAAGGACCTGTTCGGCGATCGGCCCATCCGGCGCGGACATGTCGCCCTCGACATGCCCCTGGTGGCGGAGGATGGCCGCGTCGTGCCGGTGATCATCGAGGCCGACCTGCCCATGACCGCGACGAAGCACGTGAAGGCGGTGCACCTGATCGTGGACCACAATCCCGATCCGCATCTCGCCGCCTTCGAGCTGACCCCGGCGCTCGGCAAGCTGTCCATCCAGACGCGCATCAAGATGAAGCGCACCACGTGGGTGCGCTGCATCGCCGAGACCAGCGATGGCGAGGTGTGGGCCGACTACGCGCGCGTCTCGGTCACCCTCAACGGGTGCGGCTGACATGACGCGCCATGGCGTGGGCGAGGCGCGCATCCGCGTGCCGCAGCATATCAGCCGGGGGGACACGATCCTGGTGCACTCCATCGTCCAGCACCCGATGGACACCGGCTTCTTCCGCACCGCCGATGGTCAGCCGATCCCGGCCTGGTTCATCAAGGACGTGGTCGTCACCTATGCGGGGCAGCAGGTGGCGCGGTTCATGTGGACGTCCGGCATCAGCCGCGATCCGGTGGTGAGCTTCAATCTCGTCGCCGACCGCGAGGGACCGCTCACGATGAAATGGACCGACAGCAAGGGCGCGGTCTTCGAGCAGACGGCGCAGATCACCTTCAGCACCACCTGACACGCGGCCCGGGACCTCCCGGGCCGCACTGGCCTCCATGCACCTCTTCCTGCTCGCTGCGCTCGCGACGGCCGCCGCTCCACCGCGCCCGCCGCTGCCCATTCGTCGGCTGGCGCCGGACGTGTACCTCGTGCTGGGCGACACCGGCCGCGGCTCCGAGGGGCGTGCGAACGCGGGGTTCATCGTCACGCGCGATGGCGTGGTCGCAATCGACGCACAGGCCAGTCCCGTGGATGCGGAGCGCATGCTGGCGTCGATCCGGACGGTGACGAAGCAGCCCGTGCGCTGGGTGATCCTCACGCACCATCACCCCGATCATCACTTCGGCACCATCGTCTTCAAGCGACAGGGGGCGAAGGTCATGGCACATCCGGACACGCGCACGCTCTCCGCCGAGGGCGGCGAGGATGCGGCACTCGCCGACTGGAGCCGGGTGGTCGGCGTGCAGAACCTCCTCGGGTTCGAGTACGCCAACACGCCCGATCGTCCCGTGACCACGAGCGACACCTTGCGCATCGGCGGCAGCACGATCGTCGCGGCACACCTGGGTCCGGCACACACGCCGGGCGACCTGGTGGTGTGGCTTCCCGAGCGCCGGGTACTCTTCGCCGGCGACCTGCTCATCGAGGATGGCGTGAGCATGATGGTCGACGGCAACTCGCGCGCGATGCTCGAGGCGATGGACGCCCTGCAGAAGTTCGACGCCACCGTGGTGGTGCCGGGCCACGGTCGCGTGCCGGCCGTGCCCGTCGCGCTCGAGGATTCGACGCGTCGCTATGTCGCGGCGCTTCGCGAGGAGATGAAGAGCGCCATCGAGCACGGCGTGCCGATGAAGCGCGCGCTCTCCTCGCTGCCGCCGCCGGACCCAGAGCGGCCGGTGTCGCTCAACAGCCGGCGCCGCCGCAATGCAGCCCGCGTCTACGTCGAGATGGAGCGCGAGTACCTGGGACTCGAGAGCAGCGGCGCCCCATGATGCGACTGCTCTTCGCGCTGCTGTGCGTCGTGGGGGTCACCGGAACGGCGACGGCGCAGGCTCGGCCTCTGCCGGCACTGCTCTCCACCGATACGCTCGCGGCGTGGCTCGAACGTGGCACCCCGGTGCGCCTGCTCGACGTGCGGCTCGACGTATGGAGCTACCTCAAGGGACACCTGCCGGAGGCGCAGTACCTGAACATCGAGACGCTGCGCGCCAGTCGCGGCGGGTTGCCGGTGCAACTGCTGGAGGCCCCGGCCTATCGCGGCGTATTCCAGCGACTCGGCCTCGAACCGTCGATGCCGGTGGTGGTGTACAGCGCGGGCGAGACGCTGAACATCGATGCCACCTGGGTGACGTGGCTGCTCACCGCCATGGGACACCCCAGGGTCTACTTGCTGGACGGTGGCTTCTACAAGTGGTCGTTCGAGCACCGTGAGATGGCGAGGAAGTATCCCCGGGTCGCGCCGGCAGGCGGCTGGTGGAGCCGGCGCGCCTTTGCCCCCGACACCGCATCGCTCGCCGAGGTGCGGCGGGTGGTGGAGCGGGGCGGGGCCCTGCTGGTCGACGCCCGCCCGCCGGATCAGTTCGCGGGCGAGGCCGGGACCCAGATGCGTCGCGGCCACATTCCCGGCGCACTCAACCACTGGTGGCAGGACGATCTCGAGACGTCGGGGTTCGGTCGCGTGTTCAAGCCCGTGGAGGTGTTGCGCGCCGCCTACCTTCAGGAGGGCATCACGCCCGACCGGGACATAATCCTCTACTGCAACACGTCCACCGAAGCGAGTCACCTGTGGTTCGTGCTGCGCGCGCTGCTCGACTATCCACGCGTGCGGATCTACCCCGGATCCTGGACCGAGTGGGCCGAGCGCGAGGACCTGCCGATGGCGACCGGCCCGTCGCGCGCCGCCCCGTGACCGGATACACTTAATCCATCCCTTCGCTCGAGATGCCCAATGCCCGCCATCACGCTCAGGATCAACGGACAGGACAAGCAGGTCGACGTGCCGGAGGACATGCCGCTCCTCTGGGTGCTGCGCGACCGGCTCGACCTGACGGGCACCAAGTTCGGCTGCGGCATCGGGTCGTGCGGCGCGTGCACCGTGCACCTCGATGGCGTGGCGGTGCGCTCCTGCCAGACGCCCGCCGTGGCGGCCGCGGGCAAGGCCGTCACCACGATCGAGGGCCTCTCCAGCGACGGCTCGCACCCGGTGCAGCAGGCGTGGATCGAGGCGCAGGTGCCGCAATGCGGCTACTGCCAATCGGGGCAGATCATGTCCGCCGCGGCCCTGCTCTCCACCAACCCGAACCCGAGCGACAGCGACATCGACAACGCGATGTCCGGTAACCTCTGCCGCTGCGGCACGTACCAGCGCATCCGGAAGGCCATTCATCGCGCGGCCGAGACGGGAAAAACCACATGAGAGCCACCCTCTCCCGGCGTGATTTCCTCAAGACTGGCGCCGCGACGGGCGCCGGTCTCGTTATCGCGGTACAGCTGCAGGGCTGTGCGAAGCCTGCGCCACCGGTCTCGACGGCCGCCTTCGCCCCGAATGCGTGGGTGCGGGTGCAGACGGACGGCACCGTCCTGATCGAGGTCGATCGCTCGGAAATGGGCCAGGGTGTATCCACGGCGCTGCCGATGCTCGTCGCCGAAGAGCTCGAGGCCGACTGGAGTGCGGTGCGCTACGAGGCGGCGCCCGCGAATCCGGCCTACATCAACAAGCTCACCGGCATGCAGCTCACGGGCGGCAGCACGGCCGTGCCCAACGGCTGGGTACCGCTGCGACAGGCGGGTGCGCAGGCGCGCGAGATGCTCGTGGCCGCGGCCGCGGCGCGCTGGGACGTCAATCCTGCGGCGTGCCGTGCCGAGAAAAGCCGTGTCCTTCACGACGCGAGCGGACGCTCGGCGACATACGGCGAACTGGCGGCCGATGCGGCGAAGCAACCGGTACCCGAGACCGTGAAGCTCAAGGACCCGAAGGACTGGAAGCTCATCGGCAAGCCAGTGCCACGGCTCGACCTGCCGGCGGTGGTGCGCGGGGAGCCCGTGTTCGCGCAGGACGTGCGCGTGCCCGGCATGCTCGTGTCGCAAGTCGAGCGCTCGCCCGTGCTGGGCGGCAGCGTCAGGTCGATGGATGCGGCCAAGGCGAAGGCCGTGCCGGGCGTACGCGCCGTAGTGCAGATCACCGGCGGGGTCGCAGTCATCGCCGAGGATTTCTGGGCGGCGAAGAAGGGTCGCGAGGCGCTGGTCGTCGAGTGGGACGAAGGCCCCAACGCCGCCCTCGACAGCGACGGCGTGCGCGCGACGCTGCAGGCGTTGCTGGCAGGTCCGGAAGGCGCCGTGGTGCGTCAGGACGGCGACGCGCCGGGAACGATCGCGAGCCTGACGAAGAGGGCTCGAGCCGTGTATGAGGCGCCATACCTCGCGCATGCCACGATGGAGCCCATGACGTGCTCGGCCGACGTCCGGCCGGACGGCGTCACGCTGTGGGCACCTACGCAGATGCAGTGGGCGCCGAAGATGTTCGGCGGGGGTGCACAGGGTACCGCCGCGAAGATCGCGGGTGTCGACATGGACAAGGTCGATGTGCGCACGACGCGACTCGGCGGTGGCTTCGGCCGCCGTGCCGAGGTGGACTTCCTGATCGATGCCGTGGAGGCGTCGAAGGCAGTCGGCGCACCGGTGCGCGTGGTGTGGACGCGCGAGGACGACATGCGGAACGACTTCTACCGGCCGGCCACGATGCACGCGTTCGAGGGCGCCGTCGACGAGGGAGGTCGACTCGTGGCGTGGTCGCACCTCATCGCCGGGCCGTCCATCATGGCGCGCTACATCCCGAGCTGGATGCCGGACTTCGCGGCCAACCGGATGGGCATGTTGAAGCACGGCGCCGATCCCACCTCCATCGAGGGCGCCGAGAACATTCCGTACGGCATCGCCAACGTGAAGGTGGACTACCGCCGTGCGGACATTGCGGTGCCGACGGGTTTCTGGCGCTCGGTGGGGAGCTCGCAGAATGCGTTCGCCACGGAGTGCTTCATCGACGAGCTGGCGGAACTGGCTGGGCAGGACGCGGTGGCATTTCGCCGGGCACTGTTGTCGGACAAGCCGCGGCATCGGGGCGTCCTCGACTTGGCGGCGGAGCAGGCGGGGTGGGGAACCCCATTGCCGCCCGGTCGTGCCCGCGGCGTCGCGGTGGCCGAGTCGTTCGGGAGCTTCGTGGCCGAGGTGGCCGAGGTGAGCATC
>JBJMOZ010000388.1:0-4528 GCA_045803465.1 Gemmatimonadales bacterium
CGTCCGGCGACGAGTTCGCCGGCGTGGCCTGCGACGGTCGGCTCCGGGAAGCCGGGAATATCGCGGTATGGGAGCCGGGATGCGTCCTCGAGGCGCTCGGTGAGGCGGCCGAGGCCGGAGCCGAGGACGAGGAGCGCGACGGGGCGGCGGGGGCCGAGGAAGCGCTGGACGGCGGCAACGGAGGACTGCATCAGCGCCCCTGCATGCTCATTGCGAGGAGCGAAGTGCCGACGCAATCCGGGTGCAAAGAGCGGGACTTCGTGCGCGCGTGCACGGCTCCGCTCCATGCACCCGGATTGCTTCGGCCGCTGCGCGGCCGCGCAATGAGCACGCGCTCGACTCCGGTCCTGCTCACGTCAGGACCCCGGCAATCGCCGCCGAGGTGAACGCCGCCAGGTTGCCCGCCACCATCGCCCTGAGCCCATAGCTCGCAATCTCGCTCCGCCGCTCCGGCGCAAGTCCGCCGATGCCGCCGATCTGGATGGCGATGGAGGCGAAGTTGGCGAAGCCCAGCAGGGCGTAGGTGAGGATGATCGCGGTGCGCGGCGAGACGGGCATGCCGTTGCGCACGTCGGCGGAGAACTGGCCGTACGCGACGAACTCGTTGAGCGTCGCCTTGAGGCCGATCAGGCCGCCGGCATACGTGCTCTCCTGCCATGGGATGCCCATGAGCCACGCGAGCGGGCGGAGCAGCGTGCCGAGGATGAGCTGCAGGCTCAGCTCGGGGTGGCCGGCGAAGCCGCCGGCCCAACCGAGCACGGCATTGAGGAGCGCCACGAGCGCCACGAAGGCGATGAGCATGGCGCCGACATTGAGGGCGAGCTGCATGCCCTGCCCCGCGCCCGCGGCCGCGGCCTCGATGACGCCGTGCTCGGTGCGCTCGGTGCGCAGCTGCAGCGTGCCGGCCGTCTCGGGCACGGCGGTCTCGGGATGCATGATCTTGCCGAGATACAGCGCGGCCGGGACGTTCATGATGCTCGCGGCAAGCAGGTGGCCCGCGATACCCGGCACCACGCCTTGCAGCATGCCGATGTACGCCGCCATGACGCTGCCCGCCACGGTGGCGAGCCCGCACACCATGGTGGTGAAGAGCTCCGAGCCCGTCATTCGCCCGATGTACGGCTTGATGAGCAGCGGTGCCTCGGTGGGCCCGAGGAAGATCTCGCCCGCGGCGGCGAGCGTCTCGGCGCCCGACGTGCGCAGCGTGCGCTGCATGACCCAGGCGATGCCCTTCACCAGCAACTGCATCAGTCCCAGGTGATACAGCACCGACGTGAGCGCCGCGAAGAAGATGATCGTGGGCAGCACGCTGAAGGCGATGAGCGCGCCCGTGCCCGCCACGTAGCCGGCGCTGGTGTCGAGCACGCCGCCGGCGGCCGGCGTGCCCACGGGCACCGCCTGCTGCACCAGGTTGCCGAAGACGAAGCGCGCGCCCTGCTCCTGGAATCGGAGCAGCGCCGAGAAGATGGCGCCGACGGCGTCGAAGAAGGCCCGTCCCGCCACCGTCCTCAGGACGACGAGCCCAAAGACTACCTGCAGCGCGAGTCCCGCCCCCACGAGGCGCCACGGAATGAGCTTGCGATGGCGCGACATGAGGGTCGCGATGCCGATCATGACCGCGATCCCCAGCACGCCGATGAAGCGGCTCACAATCGGTCCAATTCGTCGCGCGCGGAGGCGGCGAGCCGGCGACGGTCGGGCCACGGCAGGAACGCGGACTCGAAGCCGTTGAGGATCATGCGCTCGAGCGCGGCGCGGTCGAGGCCGAGCTCGGTGTGGGCACGCCAGTACTCGGAGGTGAGGTCGGTGCCGCTCATGAGCCAGTTGTCGCTGCTCAGGGTGACGTTGAGCCCCTGCTCGACGTAGGCGGCGAGCGGATGTTCGGCGACGCTGGACACGACGTGGGTCTGCTCGTTGCTGGTCAGGTTCACCTCGAGGGCGAGGCGCCGGTCCCGGACGTAATCGCGCAGGTGGGGGTCCTCGAAGAGCCGGGTGCCGTGGCCGATGCGATTGGCGTGACAGCGCCGGATGGCCTCGGCGATCGATTCGGCGCCCGCCGCCTCGCCGGCGTGCACCGTGATGCCGAGTTCGCCTTCGAGCGCCACGTCGAACGCCGCGGCATGCACACCGGGCGGCCGGCCGGCCTCGCCGCCGGCCAGGTCGAAGCCCACCACGCCGCGGTCACGCCAGCGCACGGACAACGCCGCGATCTCCACCGACACTTCGGGCGCATGATGCCGCAGGGCGCAGTTGATGACGCGCGCCACCACGCCGAAATCCCGCTCGCCGCGCGCGAGCCCGTCGAGCTCGGCGTCCATCACCTCGTCGAGCGAGAGGCCGCGCCTGGTGCTGAGCCGCGGGGCGTAGCGGACCTCGAGGTAACGCACGTTGTCCCGGGCGGCGTCCTCGCACATCTCGTACGCGACGCGCGCGATGTTCCCGGGCGTCTGCAGCACGTCGATCGTGTACTCGAAGCGCTGCAGGTACTCCTCGAGGTCGTGCACCCGGTCGGCCTTCATGAAGCGTCGCACCGACTCGGCGTCTTGCGAAGGCAGCTCGACGCCCGCGGGCCCTGCGAGCTCGAGGAGCGTCGACGGTCGCAGCGAGCCGTCGAGGTGGACGTGCAGCTCCGCCTTGGGGAACCGGCGGATCAGCTCACGCGTCAGCATCGTCCCGTTTCCGCGCGGAGATCACCACGCGGAGAATGGCCCCCGGCGCCAGCACCGCGTCCGGAGGCACCTCGATGCCACGGCCATCGGTGGCGTACGCCTCGGCGCGTGCCAGCTTCTCGCCGAGCGCGGTGTCGTGGCGCGTCACCGCACCGGCGACGTCGGTGCCGGTGGGGACGGAGTGGAACTGGCCGTTCACGAACACGGGAATGTCGGTCATTCGTCCACCTGGAAGCGCCCGACGGCGGGCGGCTCGATCGGTTGCGGCAGCCGGCGCGCGTACAGCTCGAGGACATCGATGAGCACGGCGCCGCTGGAGAGTCGCGGCATGTCCGCAAACATGGTGAAGCCGTCGCCGCCCGTGACCATGAAGTCGTTGACGGCGAGCCGGTATCGGCGGTCGTCGTCGAGCTTCCGTCCATCGGTGAAGCGCACCTCGCGCACGCGCTCTCCCTTCGGGCGACGTGGATCATAGCGTACCGTCACGCCCGACACATGCGCGGCGGGCCTGCCGTCTCGAAGCGCCGACTCGAAGACGGCTCGCAGCTGCGCTCCGGAGAGCTCGAGCACCAGGACACGATTGTCGAACGGCATCACGGCGAAGAGCTCGCCGAAGGTGATGGGACCGGCCGCCAGGTCGGCGCGCACGCCACCGTTGTTCATGATCGCCACGTCCGCCCGGGTGACGTTGCGCTGCGCGTCGGCGACGAAGTTGCCCAGCGCATGCTCGCCGGTCGTGCGCTTCATGGGCGCGCGCAGGCGAGCCACGACGCGGTCGATCTGTTGCGCCGAGCGCTTGTGGGCCTGCTCGATCAGCGCCGTGAGGGCCGCATCGGGCGTGACGCCTTCCTGCGTAGCGGGCAGGACCTGCACGGCGACCTTCCAGCCGCCGCCCGCCTTCCGCACGAAGTCGGCGACGGCCACGGCGCGACCGTTGCTCCGCGCCTGCATGACCGGGATGCTGCCGGCGTCGTCGGCGATGCGCGTGTGGCTGTGTCCGGAGACGATGAGGTCCACGCCGCCCGGCCCAAGCTCCTCGGCCAGCTCGAAGATCTCGCCCCGGCACGAACGCCCGTCGCAGGAGCCACCCTCGTGCGCCAGCAGGATCACGACATCGGGCCGCTGCGCCCGCACCGAGTCCAGCACGTCGCGGATGGCCGCGACGCCGCTCTTCACCACGAGGCCACTCGTCTGCTCGGCCTTGATGACACGCTTGAAGTACTTCGTCATGTATCCCACCACCGCCACCCGCAGGCCGCCCACCGTGACGATTCGATGCGAGGCGACCCAGGGGACACGACGACCGGTGCTGGAGTCGAACAGGTTGGCGGTCACCCACGGAAACGGCGACTCCTGCAGGCGCGTCCGCAACGTGTCCTGACCCCAATCGAGCTCATGGTTCCCCAGCGTCGCCACGGCGACCCCCATGCCCTTCGCCGCGGAGAGCATCGTGCGGCCATGGTCGAGCGTGGAGGCGAGGGTGCCCTGCAGCATGTCGCCGGCGTCGAGGCGAAGCGTCGGGCAGCGGCAGCGGGCGCCCGCGCTGTCCATGATGGCGTCGAGCACGGCGAGGCCACCGAGGACGACGCTGCTGTCGGCGGCATCGCGGACGGGCTCGAGGGCGCCGTGCAGGTCGTTGGTGGACAGCACGCGCAGGGCCACGACGTCGGGCTTCGGCGCGGGCTTCGGGGCCTCGGCGGCAGCCGGGTCGAGCCAGTAGCGTCGCGCGCTCGCGGCCATCGAATCGGGCATGAGGCGCCACTCGCGCGCCGCAAACGCGGTGGGGTCGAGCGTGCCGCGACGCGCGATCTCCGCGACCAGCAGATCACGGATGTCTTCCTGCCGATCGTAGACCACCG
>JBJMOZ010000002.1:0-6141 GCA_045803465.1 Gemmatimonadales bacterium
AGGACCTCGTCCGCCCCGGCGGCGAACCACTGCCGGACAGCCTCGCTGTGATGGTCGGTCACCAAGGCCACGACTGGCGTAATGCCAGTGAAGGCGTCGGCCTTCAGGCGCCGGACCAGGGCCAAACCGGCCTCTCCCGACCGCTCGGCATCGACGAACAGGACGCAGGGATGACCACGGAGGACGATCCCCTCGATCTCCTCGGCGCTCCCCAGGCCCACCACCGGGAACGCGTGCTCGGACGCCCACCGGCTCACCAGGGGCGGCACCACGCCCCCCTCGGGCGCGAAGTGAATGATCGTGGGGCGTGTTCGCAAGCTACTCCTCAAGTTCTTTCAGATACGCAACTTAGCGCGCCATCCCCGAGCCGGTCGAACCGGCTCAGATGAAGAACGCCGCGATCCCCACCATGAGGTACAGCGCGAGCAACTGCACTCCCTCGAACCAGTGCGATTCGCCATCCAGGGTGAGCACCGCGGCCGTCACGGTCGCCAGCGCCAGCACCAGCACCTCGAACGGGGTGAAGACCAGGTCCATGGGGACCCCCATCGCCACGCCCACGAAGACGAGGATGGGCGCGACGAGGAGTGCAACCTGCGTGCTCGACCCGAGGCAGATCTGGAGGGACAAGTCCATCTGCCCCTTCCGGGCGAACACCACGGCCGCGGCGTGCTCCGCCGCGTTGCCGATGATGGGCACCACGATGAGGCCCAGGAACATGGCGCTGAGCCCCCAGGCGCTCGACACCTCGCCGATGCCGTGCACGAGCAGCTCGGACTCGACGGCCACGCCGGCGGTGGCGAGTGCCAGTATGACCGCCGACTTCCCGATGCTCCAGGTCGGCCCCTCGACCGGGTGCGCCTCGCCGCCGAGCAGGCTGCTGTGCGTCCGAAGGGTGAACAGCAATGACGCCAGGTAGGTGAGCAGCAGCACCACGCCGATCTCGAGCGAGATGGTGCGTTCGTCCGCGCGGAGCGTCACGTCGGCACGATGCAGGTTGTGGTAGAGCGCCGGCAGGACGAGGCTCACCACCGACAGGAACAGCATGCCCGCGCTCATGCCCGTCGAGGTGCGGTTGAAGCGGAGCACTGGGCGCTTGAGACCGCCCGCCACGAACGCGAGGCCCAGGATGAGGAGCAGGTTGCCGATGATGCTGCCCGTGATGGACGCCTTCACCACGCTCACGTAGGTAGTCACCTTTTCCGGAGCGGTCGTCAGCGCTTCGGCCGCGGCGCGCAGGCCCATGATCGCGATGATGAGCTCGGCCGCGTTGCCGAACGTCGCGTTCAGAAGACCCCCGATCGTGGGACCGGTGCGTGCCGCGATGTGTTCGGTGGCCTCGCCCATCAGGCCCGCCAGCGGCAGCACCGCGAGGCACGCCGTGACGAACACGAGCACGGGCGATGCATGGAAGTAGCGCAGCGCGATGCTTGCCGGCACCGCCAGCAGGAGGATCGTGCGCCACAGCGGGGGCTTCGGTTTCGGGGCCAGCTTGCCCAGCGACGGCACGCGTTCCACCGGGCGTTCCTCCGGCTCGCGACGCGGCTGGACCTCGTTGGCGCGAGCACCGCGCGGCTCCCTGCGCTCCCGGGGTTCGCGTGGCTCACGGGCCTCCCGCGGTGGCTTCGCCTTCGCGGCCGGCTGCGCCTTCTCCCGAGGTGCCTGTTCCCGCTGCGGCTGCTGCACCTTCTCGCGCTTCGCCGGCACGCTGACGGCGCCTTCGGCGGGAACCGCGGGCACGTCGACCGGCAAACCTGCCCTGCGATGGATCTCGGCCCGTGCATTCGCCGCTCCGATGCCGCGCTCCGCGAGCACCTTGCCCAGCGCCCCTCGCTGGTCGGCCACGGCGGCGAGCAGCAGCGACACGTCGGTCACGTCCTCCTCACCGCGGCCGCTGTCGAGCAGCCGTCGCGCATGGGAGGTGAGCGGCAGCGACCCATCCGGCGATTCCTCGCCGCGCGATCGCACCTTCTTCGGGCCGCTCTCGAGGCGCTGCTGCACCTGCGCGCTGTCGATGCCCAGTTCCCGCAGCACCTCGTCGGCCAGGGGACTCGTGCGCAGCACGCCCAGCAGGACATGCTCGGAGCCCACGACCTCGTGGCCAAGACGCGCCGCTTCCGCCTGCGCCTGTTCCAGCGCCCGGCGGGCGCTCTCGTGCAACCGTCGTTCCGTCATGCGTACCGCATCGCGAAGGGAGTGTCGCTCACGCCGGGGGCGTCAGCGAATGACCGGCGGAAAGGTGTTCTCGTCGAGCGGGGTGGCTTCCTCGATGAGCATGATCGGGATGCCCTCCTCGATGGCGAAGACCAGCCGCGAAGACCGGCAGATCAGGACCTCGGGCGGCCCCTCGTGATACTCCAGCGGCCCCTTGCACTTGGGGCAGACGAGGATCTCCAGCAACTCCTGCGGCAGGCTCATCGGTCTCGCTCCTCCGAGGGCGGAAACCCGAAGCGGGTCAGGGCCGCAGGATCGCGGCGCCACTTCGGCAGCACCTTCAGCCAGCACTCCAGATAGACCTTCTCGCCCAGCAGATCCTCGAGCCGGGTCCGCGCGTGCGTGCCGATGCGCTTGAGGGTCTCGCCCTTGTGGCCGATGACGATCCCCTTCTGCGACTCCCGCTCGACGTACAGGTTGACCCGAATGTACACCGGGCGCTTCTGCTCCCGGAACTCCTCCACCTCGGCCGTGAAGCTGTACGGCAGCTCCTCGCCGAGGAGCTCGAAGGCCGCCTCGCGAAGGTATTCCACGACGAAGAATCGCAACGGCTGGGTGCCCACGTCGTCGGGGTCGAATTCGAAGGGGGCCTCCGGAAGCAGCTCCCTCACGCGGGCGAGCACGGCGGGAATGCCGTCGCCCGTCTCGCTCGACACGACGAAGGCGTTCCGCATCAGCTCGACGCGCCGTGCCTCCGGCACCATGTCGCCCTTGGTATAGACGGTGAGCACGGGCGCCCGGGCCGGTGTCTCGAGGCGGGCGACGGACTGGAAATCGGGCGCGGGCGCTTCGGGTGCGGGGTGCAGGTAGAGGATCACGTCCACCTTCCCGAGTCGCTCCTCGGCGAGGTGCCGCATGCGTGCCTGCATGAGGTACGATGGCTCCAGCAGCCCGGGCAGGTCGTGCAGCACCATCTGCGTGTCGCCCTCGGTGAGCAGGCCCACGGTGGGGATCCGCGTGGCCTGCGCCTTGGGGCTGACGATCGCGAGATGGGTTCCGACGAGCCGGTTGAGCAGGGACGATTTGCCGACATTGGGAACGCCGGCGAACCCGACATGGCCGCACTTGGTCATGCCGGAAATCTAGCGCCTTGCGCGGGGACTAGGGGCGGGATCGGACCGTGCGAAGCAGTGCGGCTCGACGCAGGCGGCCCCGGTCCTGTGAGGAGTCCGCAGCGAGATCCTCCAGGCCGCTCAGGTGTCGCGCCAGCGAGCGCACCGTCGGAAATCGGAAGACGTCCGTGAGTGCGAAATCGAGTCCCGACAACTGGCGGATGCGCTCGCGCGCCCGGATGGCGAGCAGTGAGTTGCCGCCGAGGTCGAAGAAGTTCTGCTCCCGGTCCACCGACTCCACCTTCAGCAACTCGCACCAGACATCGGCGATCAGCCCCTCGGTCCGCTCGTCGCCGGCCTCGGGCGCGCCGGCGACCGATGAGGCCGGCGTGCGCAGGAATACCTCGGCGGGCACGCCGACGGCGCTGGCCTGGGCCGGTACATCCTGCACCACGGCCGAGCCCGCGCCCACCGTGGCCCAGGCGCCGATGCTGATCTCCGGCAGGATGGAGGCGTTGGAACCGACGTACGCGCCCTCGCCCAGCACCACGCGTGCGTTGAGCACGGCGTTCGGCGCGACGACGCAGCAGGGGCCCACCTTCGCTTCATGTCCTACTACGGCGCCCATGAAGATGCACGCGCCCTCGTCGAGCACGGACTCGGGGCCGAGCGTGACATGCTGGTAGACGATCACGTCGCGGCCGAGCGTGACGCCCTCGAGCTCCACGTCGGGACTGATGAGAGTGGCGAACGGCACGCCCGAAGCGTGGATGCGACTGCGCACCGCACGGCGACCCGTCGTGGCGCGGGCCACCAGGTTGGCGGCCTCGGAGCAGGAGGGATCGACGTCCTGCAGGACGTCGATGGGGCCGATCACCTCGACGCCCAGCCGCTGGAGGCCGAGCTTTGCGGGATCATCGTCGAGCAGCACGATGCGATCCCACCGGGACTCGTGCCGGTTGATGACACGGGCCAGTCGCACGCCCTCGGAGTTCCCCGCCCCGCAGAGATAGAGCGTGCGCATGGTGGTCACGCCGCGGGCACGACGGCAGCGGGGCGGATGCGTTGGGCGGCGCCCGTCATCCAGTCGGTGCAGGTATGGCAGCGCGCGGGGAGCTCGTCGAAGCGGTGCTGCAGGTGCAGCTCGCGATAGCCGCCCAGCTCGGCCCACAGATCCGCGAGGGGCGCGTGCCATGCGTTGCCATGGCTATCCTCGCCCTCGGTGTCGCCGGGGCAGCGCGGTACGCGCCCATCCCAGAACACGTGCATCATCGTGATGGCCCATGGGCAGGCGATGCGTTCGGCCTTGGGCACCTTGAGCGGCGTGGTGAACTTGCCGCCCCAGCTCAGCTGGTTGCGCACCTTGAGGGTGGCCCCGCGCGCAAGCCAGTGCTCGCAGAACGGCTGCAGCTCGTGGGCGTTGTCGGCCATCTCGATGAACTGTACCTGGATCTCCGGGCCCTCGGCGCGCGCGGCACGCAGCTCGAGCAGCCGTTCGACGTTGGCGTATACCACGTCCCGATCGCTGCCGATGCGCTCGGCCTCATAGGTGGCCTTGGTGAACCCGTCGATGCCGATGACGATCAGGTTCATGCCGCTGTCGAGCAGCGCGGTCGCGACCCGCTCCGTGAGCAGCAGGCCGTTCGTATTCACGTTGAGCGAACGGAGCCCGACAGCGCGTCCATAGTCGAGCATCGCGACGAGCAGGTCGGGCTCGAGCAGCGGCTCGCCGCAGAACGAGAACCAGCACTCGGTGTCGGGGGCGATGTCGGCGATCTGGTCGGCGCAGCGCTGCCAGAGGGCCATCGGCATGACGCCCTTGGGCCGGCGCATCTGCGGATGGTGACACATGGCGCAACGGAGGTTGCACTCGGCGCAGACTTCGACGGCGAACTTCCTGGGGAACGGGATCTCGCGCAGCGTGCTCGCGATGACGTTCAGGTCGGCGGCTGGCATGACGGCGTGTTCTCCTCGGACGGGGCGGCGTCGGTATGCCTGACGCCTTGGCAGGTTCTGCGCCGCCCTCTCGTCCTACACCATCATGCCTTGCGCACGTGAAGGCCTCATGAATCCTGTCATGAGGCCTCTTCAGGGTGCTTGTGCCGCCGACACTTGCGACGGGCGGGCGTCACGCGCATTCCGAGCAATCGACTCGCGTAACCGTCGCGTGCCTGCGTCAATCCGCGGGAGGCACGCCGCTGCGCGTGACGCCTCGAGTGGCTGGAAATGGAGAAGCCCGGCATCCTCTCGGACACCGGGCTTCAAAAGGCTGACGACGGCCTACTCTCCCACGACCTCGCGATCGTAGTACCATCGGCGCTACAGGACTTAACTGCCGTGTTCGGAATGGGAACGGGTGTGGCCCCTGCGCGCTAGTCGTCAGCCAAAATCCTGGAGACTTTTGACTTCGAAGGGTCGGATGGTGTGCGAATCAATGAGAGAAAAGAGGAGAGATCAAACTTCACGGGCGATTAGTAGCGCTCGACTGAAGGCCTCGCGGCCCGTACATCTGCGCCCTATCAACCAGGTAGTCTCCCTGGGCCCTTCAGGGGGCTTACGCCCCAGGAGTGTTCATCTTGGGAACAGTTTCCCACTTAGATGCTTTCAGCGGTTATCTGCGCGCGACATCGCTACCGGGCGCTGCCCCTGGCGGAACAGCCCGTACACGAGCGGTCGCTTCGTCCCGGTCCTCTCGTACTAAGGACGACGTCCCTCAACACTCCCACGCCCACGACGGATACAGACCGAACTGTCTCACGACGTTCTGAACCCAGCTCATGTGCCACTTTAACCGGCGAACAGCCGGACCCTTGGGACCTTCTCCAGCCCCAGGATGTGACAAGCCGACATCGAGGTGCCAAACCGCGCCGTCGAT
>JBJMOZ010000045.1:0-4631 GCA_045803465.1 Gemmatimonadales bacterium
CCCACCTGCGGGTGCGGACGGCACGCCTTCCTCCGCAACGTTCCATCGTCGTAGATTCCCCGATATCATTCTTGCGCCACGCCCTGCACGCGACACCAATGCGTGCCTGCCTGCCGCCTCGGGGGACTGCCATCTCCACTCCGCCGCTGCTCGAGCGACTCCTCCAGCAGACCAGCCGCACCTTCGCGCTCACCATTCCGTTCCTCGACGAGCCGACGCGTGGCGAAGTCACGGTGGCCTATCTGTTGTTTCGGGTAGCCGACACCATCGAGGACGCCACCGAGCGGACCCGCGACGAAAAGCTCGCGGAGCTTGCGACCTTCGAGCAGCTCCTGGCACGGCCCGATGCCGTTGAGACGAGCCGATTCGTGGCGCGCTGGCAGGCCGCGCCGCCGCCGGCGCACGCCGGCTATGCGGAGCTGATGCGCGAGCTGCCGGCAATCCTCGAGGCGGCGCATGGGCTCGACCCCGCGGCCTGGCGGCTCATTGCGTCACACACGGCGCGCACCACGCATCACATGGCCGCCTTCGTGGCACGCACCGGTGACGCCGGCATGGTGCTCGGCGACCTCGACGACCTGCGCGCCTACTGCTACGCCGTCGCCGGCATCGTCGGCGAGATGCTCACCGAGCTCTTTCTGCAGGCCCAACCCAGGCTCGCCGCGGCGGCCGCGGACCTGCGCCGAGATGCGCCGGCCTTCGGTGAAGCGCTGCAACTGGTGAACATCCTCAAGGATTCGGCCGACGACGCCGGGGAGGGCCGGCACTTCCTCCCGGCCGGCGTCGCTCGCGACGCGGTAGTGGCGCTGGCACGCCGAGGTCTCGACACTGCCATGCGCTACTGCTCCCGGCTCGAAGCCGATGGAGCCGGACCGGGGATCGTGGGGTTCGCCGCGTTGCCGGTGCTGCTGGCGCATGCCACGCTCGACCACGTGACGGCGGCTGGACCAGGCGCCAAAGTCAGTCGTGCGGAGGTGGGTCGGATTCTGGGCGAACTCGGCGAAGCGCTGCGCGCCGGCCGCGTGGGAGCGCTGCTGGCGTCACTGGGGACGGCCGTCTAGGTTTGAAGGCTATGGCTACGACTACGACTGCTCCGACCAAGGCGGCTCCGGCCGCTTCAACGCCGGTCGCTCCGGCGAGGCCCGCCGCGATGCCGGCGTGGGTCCAGAATCCTCGCGTCCTCGGTGGCGTGCTGGGCGGTATCGCCGTGATCGCGGCGGCCGTCTGGTTCATCAATTCAAGCTCGGCCCGCAAGGAGGAGTTCGGCAGCCGCGCCCTCCAGAGCGCCCGTCAGGCGGCCGAGGCCGGCAACCTGCCGCTGGCCGCCAGCGAGCTCCAGAAGGTCTCGCAGACCTACAAGGGCACGCGAGCAGGCACGGAGGCCGTGCTCAGCCTGAATCAGGTCAGGCTGCTGAACAACCAGGCCGAGCTCGCGGTGGTGGGCCTCAAGGAATTCGCGGCGACGAACCCCAAGGGATACGTGGCCCAGACGCAGGCGCTGCTGGGCGTGGCGCTCGAGAACACGAAGAAGCCGGCCGAAGCCGCCGCCGCCTATCTTGCTGCCGCCGCAGCGGCCGAGGTCGACTTTCTGAAGGCGCAGTACCTGATCGACGCTGGGCGGGCCTGGGCGCAGGCAGGGAAGCCGGCGGAGGCCGAGAAGGCGTATCGGGAGATCATCGCCAATTACCCGAAGACTGCGGCCCTTACCGAGGCGAAGGTCCGGCTCGCGGAGCTGACCAAGGGACAGCCCTAGCAGTCGTCTCGCCTCCAAGGCACCAGCAGATCGGTCGACCGGCCGGATCCTCACGGGTTCGGCCGGTTTTGCATTCGCCCTAACATGAGTGCAGCACGCTGAAGTGGTTGGCCGCAAGCGGCTTCCGTTGCGCAGTTCATGTGAATTCAGCGCCGGACTGGGCCTATTGAGGCGACGGATCGAGGTAGACCAAGGCGACCGTCGGCCAGTTCAGCCACCTCTTTCCCAACTTCGTATAAGATAGATTATGTTAAGTGGCGACGTGGAGAAGTGTGGGAAACCGTGGATATCCACAGCTCCCCGCTCCATCTCGCTGATTTCATGGGACTTGCACCAATCGTCGCGCAGCTCGGCAGACTCACGACACCAACGCGGCAGCCGCAGCAATTCTGGACCGCGCCACCCGGCTGCCTTGACGATCGATGATTCCGGTGGCCTCTTTGGCGACCCGCTTCCCCAAACCAAGGTCGCACGCATGCTCCGCCCAACGCTCGCGCTGGTCCTCGCCCTGGCCGGTGCCAGCCGTCTGGCCGCTCAGCAGCCCGCGGCCGGCGTCACGGACAACTCCCGGCCGATCCTCGTGCGGGCGGCCCGGTACCTGGACGTCGACAAGGGCGTCTACGTGAGCCCGGCGGTGATCCTGGTGGACAGCGGCCGGATCGCCGGGATCAACCCGAAGAAGGTTTCGCCCGACTACCCGGTCGTCGACCTGGGCAACCTGACCCTGATGCCCGGCTTGATCGACCTGCACACCCACCTGACGTTCGAGAACGGGCCCGATTGGGCGACGGAGCCTGTCACCCGGACGGCCGCGGATCGGGCGATCAACGGCGTCATCAACGGCCGAAAGACCCTGCTGGCCGGGTTCACCACGGTGCGGGACGTCGGTTCGTCGGGATTCGCCGACGTGGCGCTGGCGCGCGGAATTGCGAGCGGAGGCATCCCGGGCCCGCGCGTGGTGCCGGCGGGTCACGCCATCGGCATCACCGGCGGACACTGCGATGTCACCGGGTTCGCCCCCGGCGTGCTCGAACTCACGCCCGAGGCGGGTGTCGCGGACGGTGCCGACGCCGCCGTCCGCGCGGTGCGATACCAGGTGAAGCACGGTGCGAAGGTCATCAAGGTGTGCGCGACCGCGGGCGTCTTTTCCTTCGAAGGATCGGTCGGGGCCCAGCAGATGACATCCGAGGAACTCCGCGCCGTGGTCGAGGAGGCCGCGCGGCACGGCCTGAAGGTGGCGGCCCACGCACACGGGCCGGAGGGCATGATCGCCGCTTCCAAGGCCGGGGTGACGTCCATCGAACACGGCTCCCTGCTCACCGACGAAGCGGTCCGCACGCTCAAGCAACAGGGCACCTGGTACATCCCCAACCTGTACCTGCTCGACGCCACCGACACGCTCGCGATGCCGCCGGCCATCCGCGCGAAGTTCCGCACGGTGCGCCAGGGCCTCTTTCAGAGCTTCGGCATGGCGCTCAAGGGCGGGCTCAAGATCGCCTTCGGGACCGACGCCGGTGTCTATCCCCACGGCGAGAATGCGCGGGAGTTCGCCGCCCGCGTGAAGCGCGGCATGCGCCCCATCGAGGCCATCCGCGGCGCGACCACGCACGCCGCCGACGTCCTCGGCATGAGCGACCGGGGCGTGATCGCCTACGGCAAGTTCGCCGACCTGATCGGCGTCGCCGGCGACCCGATGCAGGACGTGGCGACGCTCGAGGATGTGAAGTGGGTGATGAAGGACGGGATCGTCTACAAGGGACCCGTGGCGACTACGCCCTGAGCATCGTCACGCCGGGCCCGTCAGCTCGGCCGTGAACACGAGCCGCCCCTGGCCCCGCAGCCAGACGTCATCGGCCGACTGCGTGTCGAGCTCCCCGGAGACGGTGAGCGGATAACCGCCCCAGCTCCGGAAGGTCATCGGCAGCGAGCCATGACCGCGGGCTGCGAGCCCGATGGCCGCCGCGATGGTGCCGGTGCCGCAGGCCAGCGTCTCCCCTTCCACGCCGCGCTCGAAGGTCCGGATGAGCCACGGCCCGCCCGGCGCGCTGGGCGCGCTCACGAAATTGGCGTTGGCCCCCGCGGCCCCCAGCGCCGCATGGCTCCGCAACTCGCGGCCACGTCCCTCCACGTCCACGCGCGTCACGTCGTCCACCAGCACGACGAGGTGCGGCACGCCGACGAGGACGAAGAACAGCTCGCGCTCGCCCGCCTGGCGCGCGATGGCCGGCACCGTGCACGGCAGCTCGAGGTGGCCGAAGCAGATCTCGGCGAGGTCGGCGTCACCGACGCAGCGCGTGGCGATCGCACCGGCATCGGTGGCCAGCGTCAGCGCGCGGCCGGCGAGCCCCACGCGCGCGGCGAAGCGCGTGCTGCAGAGGGCCGCGTTGCCGCACATCGCCGCCCGAGAGCCGTCGGCGTTGTAGAAGTGCATGCGCACGGTGTCCGGGCCGTCGGGGGCCAGCAGCACCAGCCCGTCGGCGCCCACACCAGTCCGGCGGTCGCAGATGGCGACGATCCGTTCCACCGGCCACTCGGCGAGCCCATGCGCCCGCCCGTCGAGGACGACGAAGTCGTTGCCCGACCCCGTCATCTTGTGGACCGTCGCGCTCACTTGAGCCTCCCGAAGAGAGATTCGATGCGCAGCCACCAGACCATCCACACCGCCTCGCGCACGATCTTCTTGCTCATCTTGCTCTGCCCCTCCACCCGATCGGTGAAGACGATCGGCACCTCGGTGAGGCGAAACCCCTTCTTCCACGCTCGGAAGCTCATCTCGATCTGGAAGGCGTAGCCGTTCGACCGGACCGCGTCGAGGTCGATGGATTGCAGCACCACGCTGCGAAAGCACTTGAACCCGCCCGTCGCGTCGCTCAGTGGC